>CAYGBH010000088.1:0-12076 GCA_964348055.1 uncultured Pirellulales bacterium | reverse complement strand
TTGATGTGGGCATATCCTTCGAACCCGGATACATGGGAAAGATGATAGAAAACGTCAAGGAGGGGAGGGTCAGCATAGAGACAATTAACAGGTCTGTGCGACGAATTCTAAATATCAAATTTCAACTGGGTTTATTTGAGAATCCATACGTCGATCCTGACTATGCGGTTAAAGTTAGGCATACCGCAAAGCATCAACAATTAGCCCTTCAAACCGCTCGTGAGGGAATCGTCTTATTGAAAAATGAAAACGCTCTTTTACCACTTGATAAGAATATAAAATCTATCGCTGTCATTGGTCCGAATGCGGACCATAAAAGAAACCAGCTCGGCGATTATACCTCAAAGACAATTCTGCAGGATGTAATGACCGTTTTGGATGGAATCAAGAATGAAGTATCGAATGAGACAAAGGTTGTATATGTAAAAGGGTGTAACGTTCTAAGGACTGATACAAATGAGATTAGGGACGCTCGGAAGGCAGCAGAAAACGCCGATGTAGCAGTAGTCGTAGTTGGCGAGAATGAAAGACGTGCACCGAATAGAACAGGGACAAATGGAGAGGGGCGGGATATAGCCAGCTTAGACCTGACAGGTCTCCAGGAAGATTTAGTCAAGGCAGTATATGAAACAGGCACTCCTACCATTGTAGTGCTAATCAATGGAAGGCCTTTGTCAATCCGCTGGATAGCTGAGCATGTGCCTGCCATCGTAGAAGCATGGAATTGTGGGGAAAAAGGCGGCAGTGCTGTCGCAGATGTTCTCTTTGGTCATTACAATCCAAGCGGACGACTGCCGATCACTTTCCCGCGTCACGTTGGACAATTACCTGTTTACTATAATCAAAAACCGTCGAAAGCCTACTGGATCGAACGGTCCGGGGGTAGGGGTTATGTGGATATCAGTGCGACCCCACTTTTTGAGTTCGGGTATGGACTTAGCTACACAGAGTTCGCATACAGTAACCTTCAGATTATTCCCAAGAGCATAGGTCGGGCCGGGGAAGTTAGCATTACTCTCGAAGTAAAGAATGTTGGCGATCGTGAGGGTTGCGAAGTTGTTCAACTCTATATAAATGACGTTATAAGCACTGTATCGACTCCCATCAAGGAGCTCAAAGGTTTTGAAAAGATAGCGCTCAGCCCGGGAAAGAAAAAGATAGTCGAGTTTAAGCTTACACCGGAACATTTATCTTTACTCAACCTGCACCTGGAGCCCGTAGTTGAACATGGGACTTTTGATATCATGATAGGTAGCTCATCAGAAGATATAAGGTTGAAGGGCAGTGTCACCGTAAGAAATTAATTGACAGCCTGCCAGATGATTCTCGATTTGGAACCCAAAATGCAGCTGACAACTCTGGAAATCTTAATATTTATTGCATACCTTATCGCAGTAATTACCATAGGCTTTATCTCGGGAAGGAAAGGTAAAAGGAGTACATCAAATTTCTTTCTTGCCGGCCGAGGGTTGCCTTGGTTTGTGATTGGCTTCTCGTTGATCGCATCCAGTATCAGTACCGAGCAGTTCCTCGGAGAAGTTGGCTTCGGCTACAAATATGGTATGGCGGTCTGCAACTGGGAGTGGCTGTGCTGGCCGGCTCAGGGTTTGCTGCTGTTTTTCTTTCTGCCTATATATCTAAAGAGCAAAATCTATACCATACCGGAATATCTGGGTAAAAGGTTCGGCCAGCTTTCAGGAACCACATTCGCCATAGTCTGTATCGTGATGTACTTAGTAATCAATCTGCCGTTGGTCCTGTATTCCGGCGGATTCCTTATGAATGCAATCTTCGGCATACCTAAATATTGGGCCGTGGTCATATTGGTGGTTGCCGCTGGCTCTTATACGATTTTTGGCGGCTTAAGTGCCGTAGCCTGGGTGGATTTGTTTAACGGTGTATTATTAATAGGTGGCGGACTTTTCGTTTTCATCCTCGGAGTACTGGCGGTACCCGGCGGAATAAGCGAGATAGTGGGGCCGGCCACAAGCGATAGGGCACACCTGATGCTGTCGGCAGACCATCCGGACCTGCCCTGGACAGGTATGATAACCGTGGCGCTGGTTACTGGCGGATTCTATTATGCCACCAACCAGTTTATAACCCAGCGGTGCTTGGGAGCACGAAGCGAGTGGCACGGCAAAATGGGAATCGTATTGGCCGCCTTCCTGGCAATACCGCTGGCACTGAGTGTAACCTGGCCTGGAATGATTGCCTACGCCCTTAATCCGAATCTCGAAAACGTTGACCACGCTTATCCGTTCCTTATCAGTCAGCTCGTGCCTATCGGGATGCGGGGTATAGTTTTTGCCGCTTTAATCGGCGCTATAATGTCCACCATTGATTCACTGGTCAATTCGACCTCGTCACTGCTTACAATGGACTTATATAAGAAATTCATCGCCAAGACCGCTTCGGATAAAAGTCTGGTAAAATTCGCCCAGATAATCGGGTTCTTCATATTAGTCTTCGGCGCAGCCTGGACACCGATGGTAGAGCTGTTCCCGTCAATCTTTTCGTACGTGCAGGAGTGCTGGACACTGATGATGGCTCCCTGTATGGCCGTCTTTATTCTCGCTATATTCTGGAAAAAGGCCACCAATACCGCAGCGGTTGCGACCCTGTTTCTTGCTATTCCTATGCTGATATTAGTCTTTATCCGCCAGGTCTGCGGGCTGCTGGCGGAGGTGAATGTATTTAACCTCGGAGGCATAGTTTTCATAATTTCTCTTGTGTTTATGATTGTGGTCAGTCTCTATACCAGACCGGTCGAAGCTGAAAGACTCTCAGCAACTATATGGAAGCCGCAGATGCTAAAACTGCCCGAAGCCGAACTGAAACGCAGATATCCCTGGTGGAAACGAATAGGATTCTGGTTCGCTGTCGTGGTAGGATGTTTTGTTGTTATATACATAAAATTCTGGTAGATCCCGATTGTTAATTCGATGCAAAAGGTTCGGAGTTTTTCTACAACCAAATCACGCTGATTTGAATTCACCTGAGAGGTTTGGCAGTATCCAACAAACATCTTCATCTTCGCCGTCACTAATCTCGTGGCATCTGGTCGCATATACAGCGAAGATCTCAGCGCCGAAACGTCCGGTCCTGTTACTGTTCCATGATCGCCCGCACAAGTCGCAAGCTTACTCTTCAAAGAATGTCCAACGTCAATTATAAATTCCCTCTGATGATAATTATTTTTACCGTTCTTTAATAACATCCTCCTTACTTGTAAGATAATTTTGTGGCGTTTATATTACCAGACCTTCGAAGTTTTCATTGACGCCGCATCACCCGGTTTGATATATATTATGATTGACTCCTTGCCAATTAACGAGGATGGAATTTCCGGCAGGCACAGGTCCCTGCTATAGATTTACTCAAATCGACGGAAAGGAAGAAAGATGTATGACAAGTTAATCAGTCGTCGTAAGTTTATGGCCACAGCGTCATCGGCGTTTGTGTTCACATACATCCCCAGAAGCGTCTGGGGCGCCAACAATCGCTTCTACCTGGCGGGGATCGGCGTCGGCGGCAAGGGGGCAGGTGAAGTGAGAGACTTGACCAAGGCCGGCGGCACATTCGTGGCGCTGTGCGACGTGGATGAGACTCGGGCGGGCAAGACGTACAAGAGCTTCCCTGAAGTGAAGCGCTACAAAGACTTCCGTGTTATGCTCGAAAAGGAAAAAGGCATCGATGCCGTAACAGTAAGCACGCCTGACCATACGCACGCGATTGCGTCCCTGATGGCCATGTCTCTGGGCAAGCATGTGTATTGCCAGAAACCGCTGACGCATTCGATCTACGAGGCGCGCTTGATGGCGCGGGCGGCCAGGTATTACAAGGTCCAGACGCAGATGGGCAATCAAGCGCATGCCGGAGAGCCGATCCGTCGTGCCGTCGAGCTGGTGCGCGCCGGTATCATTGGTCCGGTTCGTGAGGTGCACGCCTGGACCAATCGTCCCATCTGGCCGCAGGGGCGAAGGGCCTTGGAAGAGCGAAAACGCCTTGCCGGCGAGCCCAAACCGGCCGACCTGGCCTGGGACCTCTGGCTTGGCCCGGCACCCGTGCGCAAGTACAACGCCTGCTATGTGCCCTTCAAGTGGCGCGGTTGGTGGGACTTCGGTACTGGTGCGCTCGGCGACATGGCCTGCCACATCATGGATATGGCTTATTGGGCACTCGATTTGGGCCAGCCACTGGCCGTCGAGGCCGAATCAGGCGGACAGACCAGGGAAACCGGTCCTGACTGGTCGACCATCACGTATCGGTTCGCCGCGCGCGCGTCAGTAGGTGGTGGCAGACTCGGCAGCGCCGTCGGTCCAAAGGCTGCCGTCGGTGCGCCCGCGGTGAAGTACGTCTGGTATGACGGTAGTAAGGATGGCAAGCAGAATGCGCCGTATGACCTGCTCGAAAAGGCGACTGAAGAGGCAAAAAAGACAAGCACAGACATAGACCTTGCCGAGCCCAGGGGTCGCAAGAAAAAGAGAGCGCCGCTGGCCATCGACAACCCAAAACGTTGGGACGTTATTCTCGTCGGCGAAGAGGGATTGATGCTGTTCAGACGCAGCTCGACCGACTGGATTATCAGGCCCGGCCGCCGCATAGAGCAGTTCGCCGACGTCCCGAAGACAATCCGCCGCGTGTCCAACGAAGATGTGGAATGGGTGGAGGCTTGCAAAGGGGGACCTAAACCACTGTCCAGTTTCGATTACTCCGGCCCGCTCACCGAAATGGTGCTGCTGGGTAACCTGGCAGTGCGTCTCGGCAAGAAGATAGAGTGGGATTCGAGAGCGTTGAAGGCGACAAATGCGCCCAAGGCTGAAGAACTGGTCCGGCGTGAGTACCGCAAGGGCTGGGACCTGCCCGTACCGCCAGCGGTGTCGCGGATCGGTTGAACAAAACACTTTGGGACATAAGGAGGCTACAATGGGTCTATCCGGAAGACAATTCTGCAAGGCGCTTCTGTGACGGTCTGGAGTACTGATATCATGCAAAGAAGAACGGAATTTGGGAGTATGACTATGAGAATGAAGATTTCGCGTCGCCGGTTCCTGATGTCTTCGGCAGCCGGCATCGCTCTGATGAGCCTCCAGGGCGGCTGTACCAGCACTCAAACTACCTCTTCCAGGGGCAGATTCGGCCCATTCCGATTCGGCATTCAGGCCCACGCCCTTCGCAACTTCCCTATCGACGAGGCCGTACGAATCATCCACGATGATCTGCAGCTGCACTGGGTCGAGTTCTCCCGCAAGCACCTCCCGGTCGAGGCTGCTGCCGGGGAGATTCGACGCGTCCGTGCCCTGCTCAACCAGAACGGTATCACCTGCAATGCCCTGGGGGTACACAGATTCACCGCAGACCACGATGCAAACCGTCGCCTTTTTGACTTTGCCAGGTCGATGAATGTCCGTAACATCAGCGCCAACCCATCCAAAGACTCCTTTGACAGCCTCGAGAAGCTCGTCGCCGAGTACGACATTCGCATCGCCATCCACAATCACGGGCCCGGTGCTTCGTACGATAAGGTCGCGGATGTCACTGATGCTGTAAAGGGCCGGCATCCCAATATCGGCGCCTGCGTCGACACCGGCCATTTCATTCGTTCGGCCGAGGACCCGATAGAGGCGATTTACAGACTCGAAGGACGCATCTTTGGCATGCATGTTAAGGATGTTGCTGAGCAGACAAAAAAGACGCATGATGTAATCATAGGTGCCGGCTTTCTCGATGTCGACGCCATGTTTGAAGCACTCAAGGACGTCAACTTCGGCGCCGATGGGGCGTTGTCGCTGGAATTCGAAGGCAATCCTGATGATCCCGTTGCCGAGATCAAGCAGTGCATTGCCGTTGCCGCCGAGGCTGCGCAGAGAGTTGCGTCCTCGTGACAGTGAAAGCGTGGTATTGCCCTCATGCAGCCAGTGTTGAATGGAAGCGGTAACGGCCGGGAATTATCAGTTTCCGCTTTTGGACAACGCAGCTTTTTCTGTTCAGCTTTTTCCGGAATTGAGGACGCAAGAATCTACAAGTGCAGCCGCTCAGTGTGTTCCCGGCAGTGACTTCAGCGTCTTCACGGTGGAAACTGGTTCACCGCAATATAACTCGGAACGTGCAGGGCCGTGTACGTGTAAATGGTGACGTCGCCTTTGTGCATCAGTTTGATAGTCCCCATATGGATCACTCCTTCGCGACTGTTTACCTCGCACCTTCTATTCTGAACATTGTCACCGACTCCTCGTCTTTCACAAATACACGGTTGCCCGCGATTACCGGATGCGCATAGATCGGCGTCTCGGCCACTTTGTAGCGAGTGATCTCGCTGTACGCCTTGCCGTCGGGCTTGAAGATAATCAGTTCGGAATCGTTGGTCAAGACGACCAGACAAGAGCCGACATCGACTATGGATCCAAAACCACGGCTTCCACATGCTGTTGCATTGGCCCAGGCCGTCTGGCCGGTCTGAGCATTGATGCAGAACAGATTGTTGCGGTCGGAGAGTCCAAAGAGTAGGCCATCCTTGAGGACCGGTGTACTGAACTGCACGCCAAGTTCCGGATTGTTCCATAGCTCGTTAGCAGTAAAGCTACCTCTCTGCTTTTGGATCTTTATAGCCTTGGTGCCCCGGCCCTTTGCGGCAAAGATCACAGTTTGGCCATCGACTATCGGGGTTGCGGCATTGTACGCCATCCTCGGGGGCACGGACGGAAATTGCCACAAGAGTTTGCCGTCGGCTACAGCAATTCCAGCTACGCTCTTCTCGGTCGGCGCGGCGATCTGCTTCACTCCCGCTACCGTCAACAGGAAGGGCGAGCCATAGTCCGGGCCTTCGTCGGCCCATCGCCACTTCTCGTTGCCGGTGGCCAGGTCATAAGCGATGATTGCCCCATTGCCCTGCCCGCCGAGATGCGCGATGACTATACCATCGGTGATGATTGGCGACATGGCCGCAAAAAACCTGGGCACGACCTTCGGGAATGGGTCCTTTCGCCACATGACCTCGCCGTTAGCGGCGTCCAGACAGGACAGAACCCCGCCGACACCCAGCGTGATGACCTTTCCATCGGCCACCGTGGGCGAGCTTCTTGGTCCGGGGTGTCGCGAAGCCGCTCCGGTCACTTCCTGTGCCGCGTATTTGTTCTTCCACAGTTCCTTTCCGTTGGTTGCATTCAGACACAGGGTGACCTCATCGGCGCCTTGCCGCGTGAAGACATAGAGCTTGTTACCCACCAGAGCAGGCGTCGCATCGCCCAAGCCCACCGTTGTCTTCCACTTCTGCGTCAGCTCCTTCGGCCATTTCCGGGGCGCGGTGAACCTACGGACCTTTCCATCCCGATTGGGTCCCCTCCACTGTGGCCAATCCTGTGCGAAGACACAGCCGGCGCTGATCAGAATCACACAGCCTACCATCACGGCTCTCGATAAATTCTCTTTTTTCATGGTAACCTCCTTTACATTTCTTGTTAAAAAGCCCACACCGAGCTGCATACACGGCAACAGAATACCAGTGCGGGCCTTTCTTTTGCACTCTAATCTGTTTCGGGCGATATGTCAATATCATTTATAAAAGAAACTTCATGGAAGACTTCCTCAACCTTCTTGATTTTTCTGGTGAGGATAAGGGCGACCCTCCCTCTATGAAGCCAAGCCTGTCAAGTTTTAGCTAATAAGTCGGCAATCTGTTGCCGGATGGAATTTACGAGAAGGACAGGAGCAGTCCAAAGGCAAAAATTGCAAGAAAATGAGGAATGGTCAGCAAATCCATTTTTCAATCCTTTGTGGTCAGAATTGGTCCTAATACAGTTTTGCAATAATAAGAATATCAGATGTAGAAGCTGTTGAATTTAGTTCAACTATCTTTGCCTTATCCCCAGAGTTTATGGTTTTTTCTTCGAGTCCATTTTCTTATTTATCAGAGCAAAAACTGTGATATCATCTTGTTGAGGTGCCGTTTTGCGAAAATCGGTCACACCTTTTACGACGGCTTGTACAAGCTCTTGTGCCGAATGAGCTTTTAAATCTGTCATTAATTTCTCCAAGCACTCCATTTCGAATAATTCGCCGTCAGGAGAGCCAGCCTCAGTAATTCCATCTGTAACCACCAGCAGACTTGTATTAGGACTAATTGTTTTTGTGAACGTCTCGAATAATCCTTTAAAGATTCCAAGAGGCAGATTAGCTGCTTTACCTAACGGCTCAGCGTGTTCTGAAGGCCGCATAATTAATGGCGAAATATGTCCGGCGTTAACATACGATAGTGTGTTTGTTGATGGGTCAAACAACCCGAGAAAGAGGGTTACAAACATATCATCGCGCAGATTTTGACATAAATGCTGATTAATACGTTCAGCCACTGTGGATAGTTCTGTGCAAAAAGCCATAGTAGTTCTGAGGGCGGCTTGCAAGTTGGACATTATCATAGCAGCAGGCAGACCTTTTCCTGATACGTCAGCAACAGTAAAAGCTATTCGGCCATCCTCCAACGACCATACATCATAGTAGTCACCGCCGACCCACATGGCCGGCTCATAACAGACTGCGACGTCGACCTCAAATTCGTGCTGCAATTCCCTTGGGATAAGTCTGGACTGAATATCACGAGCAAGCGCCAGTTGCTGATCGAGTATCTGTCTTTGGGCTTTTGCCTCAGAAAAAATGAGACTTTTCTGGATGGAGCCGATTTGCCTGGCTATTGCTTCCACAAAGTCGAACATTTCCTTTGGTGATTTATCTTCCAGGATATCCAAGTATAAAGCGTCGAGGGTTCCATCGAAGTCGTTTATCGGAGCGGAAAAGACAATGTGTGGATTGACCTCGTCGAGGATTGTCAATACCAGATGTTTATCAGATGACGGCCCGCTTCTTGCCATGACCGGGGTATTTGTTGACCGAACTGTGTCAAGCACGCGTTTAGAAAGATGTATGTTAGATGTCTGTTGGATGGTATCTTTCGCTGCGTCCCTGCTGAAATGGCATGCAAGAATCTGGGGTGACGTTGTCAGTGAGTCTGAAGGGGGGGGCAATCTCACAAAGGCCACAAGGGCATCCAACATTTTAGCCAGGTAATAAGAAGCTTCCGAATACAATTCTGATGGGCTGGATAATTCCAGCAGGCGAGCTGTGATTTCATTGAAACGGCGAATTAGTGCGGTGGATAAAATGCCATCCGGGTCAGCTTTGTAGGATACAATGTTCTCCTCTAAGCCTTTATCTACAACCGAAACGGTAGTTTGAATTGATGAATCCGGAACTATCTGTTGTTCAAATTCCTGTAATAGAGACAGAGTGAAGGGATATATGCTGATTTTCTGGTTAGGTATTACAGCCTGTGCTTTTATGCGTTTGCCTTCGACCAATACGCCATTTTGGCTTTCGAGGTCTTCGATAATCCAGCGCCCGAAGGGGTCCTGGAAAATTCTGGCGTGGAGTCTTGATATATTGCTGTGGTCGAGTACTATATCGCAATCCGGATCTCGTCCCAAAGTTGTCCCTTTCGGGTCAATCAATATCTGGTTGGTATCTACCGGTCCTGATATAATCAACTTTGTTGTCGCTTTACTATATTCCGCCATTTTGCTCAATAGTTACATTTTTCCACATAACATTAACCGCTCCAAGCCGACAATCTGAGGGTTGAGGACGGTTAAGCCGATACCTGTCTCAGGTCAGTCATTACATAAATTTGCTGAGCGGATGTGCTTTGTGACAACAAGTTCTACTTTAACTCTTCCCAGAATTTCTGTTCGACTTTTTGGAACTGTTCGAAACTAGCCTCCAACTCTGAAACCATCGATTCGATGTTGTCTTTATCAACCTGGAGCTTATCGTCAGTTGCAGCCATCAGCTTATGCAAACGCAGAGCTGCGCTGTCCAGGCGTTCGGCGCCTGCGGCAAAGGCACCTGCAGAATCGATCAAAGCCTGGATTCTAAACTCTTTCTGCTTAGGTTTGTAAAGCAGTTTCCACGGTGCCCGGCGCACCTCCTGGGCGGTCAGTTTGAGATTAACGCTGACTTCTGAGATGTTGCTGATAATCCTGTCAATACGTTCGTCGCCGGTAATTTCCTTGATGTTCTGCATCGCCGATTGTGCAGCGTCAAGTGCAGTATCAGCTTTTGCTATCGTCTGTTGGAACTGTTCAATTATAGCGGGGATGTCCTCCTTCAGCCGGGCGATAAAGCTATCTGGTTCATCAGGGTCAAATTCACGTTTAATTGCCTCCATTATATTGTCAGCGAGGGGCAAGTCCACTGTTTGGCCGTTCTTAATAAGCGCACCTTTGCTTCCTAAATCCTCAATGGATAATAAGATTTGGCCGCCCAAGACATTGCTTTGAGGCATCAGTACACAATCACGGCGCAATTGATATTGTTGCGGTATCTTCATCGTAAAAAACACATACACATCATTGCAATCTGTCGAGGCCGGATTGAGCTTCTTAATGCCGGTTTTGGTAATATGTCCGATCTTGACCCCACCAAGATGTATGGGACTACTCTTACTAAGACCCTTCAATCCAGCTTTGTAGGGCAGCCTGACAGTAATCTTCTGCTGGGCGGTGAACAAAGTGGGCCACTCCGCCAGCATTACCACGATATAAATCGTCAATACCAAGACTATCGATACTGTTATACCGACAGCAAGGTTATTACGGATTCGTTTTGCCATATATTTATTCCATAAAAAACTGTGAATAAAAGCGAAACTTTTCCCTATTGCTCGTGTTTGAGACTGACCATGAGAAGGTCTTCTTCGTAATCGCTGGTCATTTTACGGTCGGTAATTGGACCCTTAGCATCGCCGCACAAAAATTGCCGTATCAGCTTATCCTTCTGGCTTTGTAATTGTTCGGGCCAGCTGTCGCGCAAAGCTTCAAACTCCTGTCGCGAACCTGTTTTTAAAATCTTGCCTTGGTCCAACATGCACATTCGGTCGGCTATGGTAAAAGCTGAGTCCATCTCATGAGTTACTACAACGCTGGTTACGCTAAGTTTCCTTGTCAAATCAATAATCAGCTGGTCGACCTCGGCGCTGGTCACAGGGTCCAGCCCGGCACTGGGTTCGTCATAAAATAAGATCTTCGGATCAAGGGCAATGGCCCGGGCCAGACCGGCGCGCTTCTTCATTCCTCCGCTGAGCTGTGCGGGCATCTTATCGGCATGTTCTCGCAAACCTACCATTTCCAGCTTTATTTTCACCATTATTTCGATAGTGGCTTCGTCAAGGTTTGTATGCTCCCGCAGTAGCAAAGCTACATTTTCGCCCACACTCAGAGAGTTGAACAGCGCACCTGACTGAAACAGAATACCAAATTGTTTGCGAACCTCATTAAGTTCTTTCTCTGCCAAAGTTGTTATTTCCTGTCCGAGCAGCTTGATGCTGCCTTGATCTGGTTCGAGCGAGCCGATGAGAAGTCGCACCAGCGTGCTCTTGCCACAACCACTGCCACCCATAATAACCATTATCTCGCCGGGATATATATCCAGATTAATATCCTCTAATACCCGCTGGGCACCAAAACTTTTTACCACTTGGTGAATTTCAATGACAGGATTTTTCTTAGTTTCAGTTGGCATATTCTTTAATTGTTATTTACTACGGTTTAATCAAACAATCCGTAAGAATAGAAAATCAGGGTAAAGATCCCGTCAGCGGCGATAATCGCCACAATACAGTACACGACCGTGTTGGTAGTAGCCCGTCCGACTCCTTCACTGCCTTGCCAAGGTTTGACCGACAAGCCGAGAAAGCACGCAATCAACCCTATCAGCAGCCCGAAGACGCCGGCCTTGATTAATCCTGTTGCAAAACCGACAACATCAACCGCCTCAAAAGTCAGCTGAAAATATGTGTTGGGGTCAATTCCAAGCATGTAAGAAGTGAGCATGCCGCTTGCAATCATAACCACATCGGCAATTACCGTCAGCATCACTGACATTGTTACGGTAGCAAACAGCCGAGGCACGACCAAAAATCGAACGGGATTCAAGGCCGAAGCCTCAAGAGCTTCAATCTCTTCAGCCGTCACCATGGTACCGAGTTCAGCCGCAATACTGGCGCCTGCAAAACCGCAGAGCACCA
>CAYGBH010000087.1:0-12310 GCA_964348055.1 uncultured Pirellulales bacterium | reverse complement strand
GATGACATAACAAGCACCAATATTACGCTCAGCGCATGGATCAAAACCACGCAAGGTGATGAGGGCAACGTGTTTGCTGCTAATACCGCCACTAGCAGTCACCCATTGATGTTTGGCGTTATGCGTGGCAGTCCATTTGTGAATGATGGTGACGACATAACGTTCCCCCCACCTGTCAATGACGACCAGTGGCATCTGATAACGTACGTCAGGGACGGTGACACAGGATACGTATACGCCGATGGAATTCTGCGAGGCACGTATTCAGCGGGCTTTAGTTTAACCTCGGTAACACGGTGGTCGATAGGTCAGGAGTGGGATAATGCTACTCCGAGCGACTTTTATACTGGCGCGGTGGATGATGCCCGCATTTATGACTATCCTCTATCGGCGGGTGAGGTTGCGTGGCTTGCAGGCAGGACTGAGCCGTTTGACAAGCCATTTTGACATGGACTAAGAGGGCGCGGATTATGCCGAATTAGCGCATTCGTGGCTTGAGCCAGCTACATCGGGATGGATTTTCATCAATTAGGGGCTTATACCAATTGATTTGGTATAATCCCTGATTTGTTTTAACAAGAAACGACAGTTAAGGGGGGCAGACACTTACGAGAAGACCCCGCACCAATTTACGATAGGCACCTAATTCGTGCGTGGCAAGTAGGGTAGCCAAAAAGGTGCTTTTGGTCATTTTATGTTGATTTTTATATGAAAATTTTTAAATACCCACGTGTTTGCCAGCAGGCAAACGATAGCCCGTCCGTAGGCGGAGATAAACAGACATTGCAAATTTTACATCTGTAAGCCACAGCGTGGCAAGGTCTTATGGCCAACAGGTCCAGCTGCATTATAAGATTATAAGCAGGAAAATATCCAGTAGTAAATAGTAAATTACAAATTACCAATAATCAATTAACCAGTTGACCAATTAACCAACTATGCAAAACAAAGCCAATTTGCGAAAAGCCAAAATGAAATTAAACTTCTATTCAATAAAGGATTATAAAAATGAAACCGCCTTCGGGCTCGGGGAAAACAAACCCAATCAAAGCCAATCTCAAAAACAGAAGACAGAAGGCAAAGTATCGGCCTCTGGCCGTGTTGTTTCGCTGCGGGAAAGCGACACACAGAAATAAATTTCTCACAATAGCCCGATAAAAAATCTGGCTGCTTCAAAAAATGCCGTGTTGCCAAAACAATGGAGACAAAAAGTGGAATTTCTTCAGATGTCCCTTGACAGCTCTGTCTAGGAGGATTAGAATTCTCAGCACTTGGAAGTACCAGGGGGTCGCAAAAGGAAAAACGGCAACAGGTCAGTTTGCTCGTTTTAGCCCTGTTTGCTTTGGGGCTTGGAGTTGATATCTATATTTAGGAGATTCATAGTATCGAGATAATCGCTTGTGACGGCTGTTCTTTGGGTGCGCGGGCTCGAGCTAACGAAGCGTAAGCTTCTGTTTGTTTTTTAAGAGGAGTGGTCATATTATTTGCTGGAGGTCTTAATTTAGTTTGTTAACCGGGTCTTGTAACAACGAACTGCGCTGAACAAAACTGCGCAGGGATTGGGATTTCCAAAACGCGAAAAGATGCGTTTGGGAGCCCTTTGGAATAATGGGAGGTGGATTTATGGCATTGGGAAAGAGGAAACCTTCAGGCCGAGAAAAGGACGAAGCGTCCGTAGAGCTTCTTGAAAAACTGCGCCAACGATTATATTCCTCCGATGCATCAATTAGACGACAGACGGCTTTTAGGTTGTCCTGGATGCAGGAAGACGGGCTTGAAATATTGGAAGAAGCTCTATTCGGTGATTCTCCAAGGAGGATAAGATATGCAGCAGCCTATGGGCTCAGAAGTATGGGGGGCAGGATGAAAAAGATGGCCTTAAGTTTGTTAGAGCAAGGCTCGAAACATCGTGACAGTGACATTAAAGAAGTGTGCAGCGGGGCTTTGTCACTGATAAGCCAGAGGACGCGGGAAAAATCTCGTTCGAAGCAAGAACAGAAGCAAAAAAAGTTTGAAATCAAGGAGCTTCCAAGTAGAACCAAGCGTAAAAGCAGAACCCGCAAAAAGGGGAGGGGAAGAACAGCTTCTACAAGATAGGGGTTGAGGTGGGCACTGAGTGGGGAGAACTCTTCGCAAGAATGGCACCTGTCACAATCTTAGTGCGCTGATTCGACTCGGTTGTTTCGGCAACGGCAATATCTTAAGAATCAATTTTTATGGATCGGCCCCGAAGTGAAATTTGTAGTCATCCGGGGTGTCAATGCCAATCAGGATTCCTCTCTCGGATGTTTCAACTTCAAGAACTTTTTCTTCGTTTGAATGCAGGACATACCTTGCCCCTTGTTCTTGTGGTGCATTCAAAAGTTCGTTGAATAATGAGCTTGAGAATAATACAGGGTGCCCTCTTTTTTTATTGAAGACAGGGATTACGATTGGATTATTCGTTTCTTTGAATTTACTGATAATCATGTTAACAACCCCCTCGGTAATAAAAGGGCTGTCGGCCAAACAGACAAGTACAGCGTCCGTCTTTTGCGGCCTCTGCTCTATTGCCGCTGTCAAAGATGATAGCTGCCCTTTTTGGTAATCTTTATTTATGACGACTTCTGTTCCGGATAAATCAACAGATTTTTTTATAGTTTCAGCCTCCGCGCCGAGAACAACGGTGATTCTGTCGGCATCAGAAAGTTTGAGCACTGAGATAATCCGGTCCAAAAAAGTTTTATCATTAAACCTCAGAAGAGGCTTTGGCTTTCCCATTCTCTTTGACTCGCCGGCAGCTAATATTATTGCATTTATCATAATTCTTCCCGCGGACTTTCCGGAAAAGATATTGCCATATGCTTTGTTTCGGGTGCATCCCCGAGTCTCCTTATTTTTACAAGTTCACAAACTATGCTTAAAGCAATCTCTTGAGGAGTAATTGCACCAATTGAAACGCCGATAGGAGAGTAAATCTTCCTTAGTGCTTCTTTCGGGATTCCCCGTTTGTGGAGTCTTGTTAGAATGGTCGATGTTTTTCTCTTGCTTCCTATCATTCCGATATATCTTGCGTCTGTCTTAACAGCCTTCTCAAGGACTATTTCATCACATTTATGTCCCTTCGTGACTATAACGATGTACGAATTCTTGTTGATGTCGATTTTATCAAAAACTCTTTCAAAGCTTTCCACAATTATGTTAGCCGCATCCGGGAACCTACTTTTATTTGCAAACTCCGCCCTGTCATCGCATATAGTAAGACGAAAATTCAGGGTTCTTGCGTATCTTGAAATATAGTAGGATAAATGTCCCGCGCCGAAAATGAAAACCATTGGTTGTTCAGGAATGGTTTCTACAAATATTTGCGTTCCATTCTCTAACGTTTGCTTTGCGGATTGTTCTTCAGCAGCGGTTTTTTTTATAAATTCAATAACTTTGGGGGAAAAACTAACACCACCTGTGATGTCAGCCTGATCGGCGCTTTTGAGAAGGATTTTTTTTGGTGGTTTCTCAGGAGAAATAATCGAAATAAGTACACCCTTGTTACCATTTTCGGTAACATTCGAAAGTTCCTCGAATAACGGCAAATTTTTCTTATCAAAAGTCTCAATAAGAAGTTCTATCGATCCTCCACATATTCCTTTTTCGTTATCTTGAATTCCATCGAGATCAAATCTGAAAACCTGGCTTTTGGTCTTTGGCAGGATATTTTTGGCTGCATTAATCATATTGGCTTCAGTTAGCCCACCGCCCACGGTGCCAATAGTTTTTCCACTTTTCCCCCAAACAAGCATTTTGTAAGCTACTTTTCCGGGGGTTGAGCCTGTTGTTGATATCACCGTTATCAGAGCAATATTTTCGCCTTTTTTGAGGACCTGTGCTGCTTTTTTATATACTTCAAGGTCATTCATAGTCTAAGAACAGTTATTTTTTACTTCTACCGGTCAAGAGTCGGGCTCTTGAAAGTTCATTTTTTTTGCCAAGAATATCTTTAAAGTATAACATCTATTTTGTATATTATTTGCTGTTTATATCTTTGAATTAGACTTATGCCTTGCATTGTTCATAACTTATTGTATAACAAAATCTCATAATACGGAATGGCCTTTTTATGTAAAACGCACGTTAATTGTTCTTCGAAAAAGTGAAAAATAATGCTATTGACATTAGCTAATTGAATATTTGTCAGCAATCCCGGCTGAAAGGAAGGTCAATATGGTGGAGAACGTTTCTTTCAAACTCAACGGTAAGCCTGTAAGCTTAAAGATTAATAGCGAGCGAATGCTCTTATGGGTTCTGCGCGGTGATCTGGGGTTTACCGGAACGAAGTATGGCTGTGGAGCGGGCTTGTGCGGTACCTGTACCGTCCTTGTGGACAAGCGGGCTGTGCGCGCGTGTCGGTTCCCAATGAAAAACGTTAAAGGAAAAGAGGTCCTTACCATTGAAGGGTTGGCTAAGAATGGCAAATTGCATCCAATTCAAGAGGCATTTGTAAAGCACGATGCGCTTCAATGTGGTTTTTGTACGCCGGGTATGATTCTCAATGCTTATGGTCTGTTGTTGAGAAATCCCCAGCCCACCAAAGCCCAAATCATTCGAGGCATGGCGAATAACTTGTGCCGGTGCGGGGTGCATCTTAGAATTATCAGAGCCGTCGAATCGGCTGCTCAAGAAATGAAAGGAGCCAGGTAAAGATGAGCGAGGACGAATTTCAGGTTAGCGGGTGTGGCCGTGATGATGATTTCTACCCCCTTAACCGTCGAGAATTTTTACAGAGTATAGGTGGTGGAATCATAATCTTCTTCACCGTGGGCGAAGCGCCGACTGCGGAAGGACGGAGACGCGGTAAGAAAGAGCGTCTCGACTTTAATGCTTATCTTCGTATTGGTGAAGACGGCAAAGTCGCTTGTTTCACCGGCAAAGTCGAATTAGGGCAAGGAGTCATGACTTCCTTAGCCCAGACGTTAGCTGACGAGCTTGATGTACCTCTTGAGTCGGTTGAGATGGTTATGGGAGACACGGCTCGCTGTCCGTACGATGCGGGTACCTGGGGATCTCAGACCACGCCGAGATTTGGACCTGCTCTCAGAGCCGCAGCAGCGGAAGCCAGGTCAGTCCTGATGGGCTTGGCAGCCGTGAGACTCGAAGTGCCGAAGGACCGGTTGGATGTAAAAAACGCAGTTGTATTTGATAAGACTCGAAGGAGACGTAAGGTTACCTACGCTGAGCTGACGAAAGGCAAAAGGATTGAAAGGCGTCTGGAGCAGGAACCACAGGTAAAAAGTGTATCGGAACTCGACATAATAGGAAAGCCTCTCAACCGGATAGATGCCGTGGACAAGGTCACGGGCAGGGCCAAGTATACAGGCGACATCCGCTTAGCCGGCATGGTGTACGCAAAAGTTTTGCGGCCCCCGGCTCACGGCGCTAAATTGAAGAGGCTTGACGCTTCAGCAGTAGATGGAATCGACGGTGCCCAGGTGGTCCGGGAAGGCGAGCTGGTGGCTGTCCTCCACAAGAATCCCGATGAGGCCCAGAAGGCCCTGACAAAAATCAAAGCCGAATATGATATCCCTGAAGCGCGTTTTGACGATAAGAGTGTCTTCGATTATTTTGTTGATAATGCCGGGGACGGCAAAGTGACCGATGAAGGTGGCGATATCGAGAGGGGACAGAAGCTCGCCCAGGATATAGTTGAGGAGACATACTTGAACAGCTACGTTTCTCACGCTACGATAGAGACTCACACCGCTTTAGCGCAGTTCGAAGACAGCAAAGTTACGGTCTGGGCTTCAACTCAAACGCCTTTCGGCGTTCAGCGACAGTTGGTCAATGAGTTGAGCATGCCTATCGAGAACATCCGCGTTATTTCTCCTTTCGTAGGGGGCGGTTTTGGCGGAAAGATCAGCAGTGGTCAGGCTATACAGGTGGTAAAGTTGGCGAAGATAGCGAAGAAACCCGTCCAGCTTACCTGGAGCCGTGCCGATGAGTTCTTCTACGACACGTTCAGGCCCGCTGCAGTTGTTAAGATAAAGTCGGGGCTCACGGATTCAGGCAAGATAGTCTCATGGGATTATAAAATCTATGGCATGGGTGGTCGAGGCGCTCAGCTATTCTACAACGTGCCGCATCATCGTATCACCATTTGTGGAAAGCTGCGGAATGGCGAGGATATGCATACTATCCCCACGGGACCCTGGCGTGCACCTCACAACAACACCAACAGCTTTGCGAGAGAATCGCATATTGATGTCATGGCCGCCAGAGCAAAGATGGACCCTCTGGAGTTTCGCCTGAAAAATCTCACCGACGAGAGGATGCGAGGAGTCCTCAAAGCTGCAGCGGAGAAATTCGGCTGGACCCCGGCGGAGGGCCCCAGCGGCCGTGGCTTCGGGATAGCCTGCGGTTCCGACGTGAACGTACCTGTCGCCCTTATAGCGGAAGTCGAGGTTGACAGGCGAACTGGACACGTGCAGGTTAAGCGTGTAGTCTGCGCCCAGGATATGGGCCTCGTGATTAATCCGGAAGGAGCGAAGCTGCAGGTCGAAGGTTGCATTACTATGGGATTAGGTTACGCACTGACCGAGGAGGTCCACTTCAACGGCGGAAGGATTCTTGATTTAAGCTTCGGCACATACGAGCTGCCTCGTTTCTCATGGGTGCCGGAAATCGAAACGGTGCTGATAAAAGCGGACGATTCCCCTGCAAAAGGAGGCGGAGAGCCGGCGATTATTTGTATGGGTGGTGTTATTGCTAACGCTGTTTGTGATGCGATAGGTGTCAGATTGTTCCAACTGCCGATGACTCCGGAGCGGATAAAAGAAGCTATGGCAAACCGTGCGTGACATGCAGCCCTAATAACATAAGGCAGGTTCGGTTTTCCTGTGTTTTAGACGGAGGTCATTAGAAGTCCTAGAGCATAAAGGACTATCCCGACAAGATAGGAAAACCATATATTTACGAATCCTACAGATGGAGTAATTATCTGATATATGAAGCAGACCGCGAGCATGAGTATGGCAAATGCTTTCAGGCTTATTCCTAACGCTTTTTTTTGATTCATTTCTTCCAAATTCTCACCTATAAAACCAGCCAGAAGGTCAACGTTAAAGATATTCCAACTACCAAAGATACAGCGCTCCAGAGGCGCCAATCCGTTAGGAGTTTTGGTTTTCTTTCTTCGGCTTCTTCTATTGTTCCCCAGCAAAGACCCTTTAACTTCTCTTGCGAATATGGTTTCGTAAAACAGCTGCCGCCAAGAATTATTGCTGCCGTCAGGATTCCCCCTGCCCATCCGGCCCATACGAATGACCACCAGTATGGCGTAAGGACCGGGCCGACGAACCTGTCTAAGATAAAAGCTGATACTGAACCTGCTAACAAGCCAACGAACGCCGGCAAAGCGGTTGCTCTTTTATAAAATATGCCAAGCGCCAGGGTTACGAACAGCGGAAATTGTATATATGAAAGTACAGACTGCCATGCAACATACGCAGCGCCAAAAACGGGGAAGACCACGGTTGCGAACAGTCCGCCGCAAATCAACAGCAAAACTATAGATGCTCTTCCAGCCCAGACATAATGTATATCCGGTTTATTCTTTACCAGAAATCTTTGGTAGATGTCTCTGGTTAGAACTGTCGACATGGAAGTCAATAACGAATCACAGGATGACATACCGGCCGCATAAAGTGCGGTAATTGCAGCGCCGGCGGTGCCAACTGGAAGTAATGTAGTGACGACTTTCGGCATCGCATTATCCGGATTTTTCTCAATTATATCCGGGAATAATACGGCTGCACAAAGACCGACAAGCCCCCATATAAATGTCATCGGGTACTTCATGATACTTCCCACCACCAGCGCGGTTCTCGAATCCGCATCACTTTTGCAGGCAAACGTTCTTTGTAAGGTGTTTTGGTCAGTACACCAGTACGCCAAACCCAGAGAGAGCGTACCTATGAACATTGCTCCCCACCAGGTGTCAGGGTTGCCTTCAGCTCTGCTTAATACCACGTGAAACATCTGACGCGGCAAAGCAGAATGCAGGCTGCTCCATCCGCCGACCTTCCGCAGAGAGAAGACGATTAATCCCACGGCACAGACCGTCATAATTATGAATTGGAGAACATCGGTAATCATTACGCCTGTTAGACCACCCAGGAAGCAGTAAGCACCTGTTACGCCGGCAGCTACGAGCAGTGAGACCCACCATGGCCATCCGATAATCAATGATAGCGGAAGTGCCATCGTATAGATTACCACTCCTAAAGTGAGTGTTCTGACTATAATGAACAATACCCCCCAAAGCGCTCTCATGGAAGAATTGTATCTTCTTTCGATGAATTCAGGTATCGTATAGACCCCGCTTCTCCAGTAATGCCTGACAAAGAACCATGCTGAAACTATACAGGGAATGGCACAAGCAGGCAGCCAATCGTAGTTCAGCCACGCCAAACCGGTCGCTGCAACTATCCCAGTAACGCCTATGTAAGTTTCCGGACCTATATCGGTTGCCTGCAGCGAACAGGCGGCTATCCACCAGGGCATCTTTTTGCCGGCAAGGAAAAAATCCTTTTGGGATTTCATGTACCTGCTGAAATATAAACCCAGCCCAAGAACGATGGCAAAATAACCAACGATTATTACAATATCCGGCCATGCAAGCATCTGTATACCTCAAGTATCCGAGTTTGATGTTGATTAAGAACTAATTATGATTTTCATTTAGAGTAGTTCACTGGCATTTTTCTTGATTTTTGCAATTGCAGCGACTATATCATCCAGGTCCGACCTTGGCGAGAGCAAAACCTGATGGGGAATAACCACTGTCTCGCTGCAAATCTTTTCCGTTACAGGGAATTTTTGGTCTTTGATGGAGATTTGCCTCCCGTAAAACGGACAGGTGAACGGGCAACCTCCGGGCCCTTCTTCAACCTGCTGAAACATCGGATTTTTAGATAAAGGCCAGGGGTAGCCGATGTGACAGGCAATACCTTCAGCATTTAGGGCCTCGACGAATTTGTCTCTCGAAACGCCGGCGAACTTGGCCTTGTCATACTGCAGAAGATATAAATAATAGCCATTTACATCGGTATTTCCATCGCCCGGGACGGGGTTGATGCCGTCGATATCTTTAAATCTCTCGGCCAGATAACGAGCATTCTCATTTTTTCTTTTTAGTTGCTCATCAAATCTCTCAAGCTGTGCGAGAAGCACGGCTGATTGGATTTCCGCGAGTCGATAATTCACAGGCAGAACGTAATGGATATACCAGGATTCTCCCTCGTGGCGTCCGCAGCTGCGATACTGGATACATTTCTCCGCCAGTTCATTATCGTTCGTGATTATAATACCTCCTTCACCGGCGGTCATGGTTTTGCTTTCCTGAAAACTAAAAGTTGCTGCATCGCTGATAGAGCCCAATTTCTTACCTTTATAGACCGCTCCGTGTGCATGAGCAGCATCTGCGATGACAATGAGGTTGTGTCTGCGAGCGATTTCAGTAATCCTGTCCATATCACAGACAAATCCACCATAGTGAACCGGAATGATGGCCTTTGTTTTGTTGGTGATTGCCTTTTCTATTTCATCCGGGTCGATGCACTGGGTGTCATAAATTGTGTCGACCAAGATAGGAATCGCATTGACCTGGAGCACGGCACTTAATGTCGCGATGAAGGTCAATGCCGGCACGATTACTTCATCCCCGACCCCGACCCCGGCTGCCCGCAGCACAATTTCTATGGCAACACTTCCATTGGCGCATGCTATTCCATAGCCGGCATCGTGATACTGGGCGAATTTTTTTTCAAATTCCTCTGTTTTTGTACCAGGGTCTGCTCCCCGCATGCCCGCAAACCAGGTTCGGCTCTTAATTACTTCTTCAACATACTTCAGTTCACGTCGGTCATAATCAGGCCAGGCAAAAAAATCTTTTGTGCGGACCTTATTTCCACCCTTGATTGAAAGTTCAGCCATTTTATCTCCTTCTCTTAACCGGTGCGTCAGCATCGTTTTGTCTTTTTTCATGTCGCTCGACTATACTGTCATTTCGACCAAGCAAAGCAATCTCGATTTAACCTGCCTGTCCTTCGTAGAAGTTTTACTTCGAAGGATGGACGGTTTTACCGCAGGTTTTGAACCACAAAATCGCACTTGACACTGCCCCAGTCCTGTCAGTTGCGGTAAAATAACAAATATGTCTTTAAATTGCCACTACATAATTGTGCGTAATCTTTTTCGAAAATATTGGAAGTTTGACCTTGAAGTGAAGCAACCAAGTTGGTATAAATAATACTGGAGAAACGTAGGGTTTTTCGTCTTCTGACCTGATGGAATCTTTATGATTTTTAGGTAGAGGAGAAGTTGGTAACTTCGTATTTCATTTAACAGCCCATATTCATCCGTAGCAGGACTACTACGGAAGACGTATTGGGCTTATGTAGGGGGATTATTATGTATAAGAAATTAATCTATTTGACCTGTCTTGTTTTAGTGTTGAGTGTGGCAGGTAATGTCTCAGCCCAACTGTTGGTGCACTATAAGCTGGATGAGACTTCCGGCACCCTCGCTTCTGACTCAAGTGGCAAAGGCAACGATGGCATAATCGATGGTGACCCGAACTGGGTGGCCGGCTGGATGGGCGGAGCGCTGGAATTCAATGGAGACGACTTTATTACTCTGCCAGCAAGCACAATGGGGCTGCGTTCGGACACAGGTTCTGTTGCATTTTGGATGAATATGTCGGAGGTGGCAGGAGGTATCAACACGATATGGTGGGGCGGGGACAATACCACCGGTGGTGGCATGGGTCCGGAAAACGAAATGCACATCCATATCGAACAGTTCGTGTCAAATATCTGGATAGGCGGTGAGCTTTGCTTCCGCGTTTTGCATGGCCCTCTCATTCACCTCCATTCCGACCCCGAAAAAGGCGACGCCAGTGTCCCTGGAAATCCTCCTGTCAACCCGGTTTTGATGAATGATGGCCAATGGCATCATGTTGTTGGCACTTGGGGTGATGCAGACGGTAATGTGAACCTGTATCTGGACGGTGGTTTATTGCAACAAGCAGCCTACACAACACCGAGCTATCCACTTAGCAACATATATCTGGGCCGGATGGCCGATGGCGGGCGTACATACAGAGGCTTACTCGATGATGTGCAGATTTATGGCAGTGCGCTGACCGAGCAGGAGATTCAGGCTGTTATGACCGGCGGTGAAATCCTAAGTCTCACCGCGGGTCTGCCGGAACCTGCTAATCAGGCAACAGAAGTGCGCCGAGACGCGGTTCTTAGCTGGATGGCGGGAGACAGAGCCTACAAGCATAATGTGTACTTCGGAACGGTTTTCGACGATGTCAACCAGGCCAGCAAAGCTGATCCGCGGGATGTATTGGTCAGTCTAAACCAGGACGATACTACTTATAGTCTTGCCGGACTTCTCGAATTCGGCCGGACGTATTACTGGCGGGTCGATGAAGTCAATGCCCCGCCCGACTCGGCAGTCCATAAAGGCAACGTCTGGAGTTTTACGACAGTCGACTTCATTGTTGTGGATGACTTTGAGACCTACAATGACCTTGACCCCACTGACCCCAACAGTAACAGGATATTTGTAACGTGGGTAGACGGATTGGACGACCCGGCAAACGGCTCGCTGATAGGTTACGCTGATCCTCCTTTTGCAGAGCGAGGTATCGTTTACAGTGGCGAGCAGTCTATGCCGTTCTTCTACGACAACTCCGTTACAGCAACTTATTCAGAAGCCCAGCGTACGTTTAATCCCGCACAGGATTGGACCATAGAAGGTGTGGACTCCTTAACGATGTGGTTCAGAGGCTATCCGGCGTATGTCGGCGGCTTCGTAGAGGCGCCGGCCGGTACCTACACAATGACCGGCGCCGGCGCGGATATCTGGGCTAATTCCGATGAGTTCCACTTCGCCTTCAAGGAGCTCTCCGGTGCCGGGTCGATTATAGCCAAGGTCGAGAGTGTGGAGAACACGGACCCATGGGCCAAGGCCGGCGTAATGATTCGTGATACGCTTGAGCCGGATTCAAGAAACGCCGCAGTGCTGGTTACCCCCGAAAACGGGGTCAGGTTCCAGTATCGTAGCACCGCCGGCGGTGTGACGAATAGGTCTTTCAAAGAAGGCATTACCGCTCCTCAGTGGGTCAGATTAGAGCGTACAACGGGTGGACTTGTCAGGGCGTTTTATTCGGCGGACGGCAGCACATGGACGCTGTTGAATATGACGGTAGTGGGTATGGATATGCCTGTGTACATAGGCTTAGCAGTGACCAGCCATAACGTTGATGCAA
>CAYGBH010000086.1:2786-12314 GCA_964348055.1 uncultured Pirellulales bacterium | reverse complement strand
CGTCGTCGCTGGCGTTAGGGTCGGTGTGCGGCAGGAAAAGGAAGTAGTCAATCCCTTCGAACTTCTGGCCGTTCACCTCCGCACCGGCGGTCAATTCGAGCATCCGTTCGAGACTGATCGGCGGCTCCTGGCCCGGTTCATTTCCTTTGCCGACCAGTCCGGGCCACATGGCGTTGTGAAGTCTGGGGAGTGTATCCGAACTCATCTTTAGCTCCTTTCTAGTTCAGTAGCTTTTATGATAGGTATTGCCTTGCCTTCTCGTGGGCCAACTCGACCGCGCCGCCTAGTATCATTTCCTTCTGGCTTGGCTGGCGGTTACCCCTGAGGGCAATTACTTTGCCGCCCGAATAGGCTTCCGGGCCTTGCAGAATAACATTTTGCAATTATTTAGAAAGAATACAAGAAGATTTTTCACATTTCCCAGGGCCTGCAGCATTAGCAAATAGCACGACCGAAATGAGCAAAGCAAACCACCAACAACCTATTATATACACCGAGTTTACATCTAATCGAGGATAATATCATCCAACGCCCTCTTTGGTACGTGGTGAACACCTTCGCTGTCGCGCCAGTATTTAATATTTCCTTCAGGACCAACAGACTCCAGCACGACTTTTTCTCTCGGCTTGCCGAGGGCTAAGACTAGAAGTATCTGGTAGAGGGATGGTATATCCAAAGCTTTGCGGAGTTTCTCTCTCTGTACTGTCCCGATTATGCAGCCGCCCAAACCTCTCTCTGTCGCACCCAAGAGAATACTCTGGGCGGCTATCCCATGGTCACAGCCAAAAGACTGAGTTATCTGCATATCACCGAGTATTATGATGTAAGCAGAAGGCCGCTCGCCCTCACTGGGACCCGGCCAGTCCTTGAGATAGCCGGCCCAGGCAAGGCACGGAAATATTAAAGCATTTTTCTGAGGCTTACAGGAAAGAATATATTTTAACGGCTGCATATTGCCAGCAGCCGCAGAAAGTCTTGCAAGGTCAACAAGCTCTCTGAGCGTTTGGCGTTCTATGGCGACTTCCTGATAGAAACGCCGATAGCTTCTGTTCTTTATTACTAAATCTCTTATCATTATAATTTCCTCTATTGAAGTGACGCCTTCATCTGCCCCGCCGCTCAATGGTTACATCCAGCGTCTGATTTTCAAAAAAGGTCAACCTTTTGCTCAAGGTTATCTCAACACGGCCGTTTGTTAGCTTGTAGTTGCTCTCGATGGGTTTGTCTGCCGCTGTTACGGAAACTTTAACCGGCCAGAATGCTTCAGGAACAACAAAGGCCAGAGATTTTAGACTCAACCGACCCCGCCGCAGCTCAATACGCTCGCGCTGCATCCGGCCGTCTCGCCTCTGAGAAAATGTGCCCCAGCCCTCGGCGGCGGTGAAGGCGGCGCGGAAGTTCTCAGGCCTTAGTCTTGGGGCAAAGCCGAGATGACATTTCGGGCCGTGATACTCATAGCCTGCAAGAGCTGTGTAAACACCCCAGCTGGCCATTGCCCGCGCGTAGTGGTCGCCGCACTCAACCTCGTTGAAAGGATTATGCTTGGCCGGGTCATAGCGCTCGTGAATGCCGTGGCAAATTGCAAGGGCCTCAGTGACCATTCCTTCCCAGACCATGTGGCCGGCCACCTGATACTCGATGCCTGTCCAGACTTCATTCTTGTAACGAACGCCGGCCGCGAGGTACGGACTCTTAGGCCAGGTGCAGGTGAACAGGCCCTGCTCACCTTCCCTTGCAAACCAGCGCTCCGGTTCGTGCGCGGCGTTATACGGCCCGATATCGGGCGTCCAATTATATTTCCAGATCGACCGCAGCGCCCCGTTGATGTATCGTGGGGGATATATGTAGCCGAGGCCAAGCTGATGTGCCCAGCCCTGGCCAAAAAGCTGGTCGGACAGGCACCCTTTCGCATATTGATGTTTCGGATGTTTCTTTAAGTCGACGAGCTGTATAAAGTATTCGCCATCCCAGAGTCGCCTGACGGTGAGATGCCTGCCACTTTCGAATATTTTTCGGCAACGGTTGGCGAACCGCTCATCGCCCATTTCCTTTGCCATTTCCTCACCAGCGCGAAGGGCGGCCAGATACAGCGAACCGACAAACGTATTGGGTCCCTCGAAATTGATGTCGTAGGTGTTATGCTGGCTGTCCTCAATGAGTCCGTCGTCGTCGCCATCGCGGGAGATGGAGAACTCCAGGACCTTTTTGATGCGCTGCCAGTTGCGCTTCAGGAAGGAGTTGTCGGCGGACATCTGGTGCTCGCGATAGGCTTTAAGTACGCTGCCGCACTGCCCGTCTGCAGCATAAGCGCGGTTGCTGCGGAAGCCGACAAGGCCGTTGCCGGGGTCAAAGCCTTCGCCAAAGTCTTGCATTTCCCTTGCGCTTCGCTCAAGCTCGGGGAAAAGACGGGCAGGAGCGTGGGCATAATTCCACACATGGGTACAGGTACCGCGGCAGCAGCCAACACCCTCCCACGCCCAGAAACGGCCGTTTTTCCACCACTGACATGTCCCTGTCGCCAAGTTGCACACGGTTGAGTGCAGCCGGAAAAGCAGCCAGCGGGGAATCGTGCTGTCTTCGTAGAACGTATGGTGCCAGTTCTTTGTATCTCCGGTGAGCCGGTCGTAATTGTCCGAGACATAGTGAGCAACCTCGACGGCGCTGTCGAAACGCGCGGCATATTCGCGTCCATTTGGATGATTAGGAAAGAACCAGGCCAGAACAAAGATGAAAGTGCACTTATCACACGGCGCCAATTCTACAGAGCGGGTGGCCAGCACCGCGCTTTGCCTTTTGGTAACCGGATAGGTAACATCCTGCTGAGTATGTATCTCAACATCTCTATCGTCGAGGGAGGCAAGAAGCTTGCGAATTCCCCGAGGCGAAGTTCCCTTTTTCGAAAGAGCCAATACCATCGAGCCGTAATCAGCAAGCTCATCGAGCGGACCCATTGGCCCTTTCTGCGGCTCATCCGACAGCTCAATCTGGTCGATATTAATGTGCCCCCATCCGCCGGAAAAGCGGTCCACGATTTCGATTTGCGCTGTCTTGCCCTCGAATTCCTGCACGTTCCAAAAATACCACTCGAGCTTTTCATTGTTTTTGCCGGTTGCGGTCCGCACAATTTTGTCGTCGATGAGCAGGTTGATGCAGGTTGTACCAGCGTGATTGCCTCCACCGATGAGGAAGTTGATGAACCTGCGGTTAATGGTGAACCTCGGAGAGGTCAGTGTACCGTGTGGACGGTCACCACCAAGGAAGGTGTTGACGAGACCCTCACCCTGGAAGCCGCTGACCTTTTGCTGACTGGCGAGGGTTCCGCGCGCGGGGGCTTTGCCGAACGCTTTGCCTGCGACTCGCCATCTCCCGTAATCCTCGCCCTCAAAGTTCGCGAGGATGGTTTTCTCACGGGGCGCTGCGGCTCGGCTCAGTTGTGGAGCCTCCTCGGCAGTATGCACGATGAGGGTCTGACCTTTCTGATCGATGATACGCGTACGGCGATTGGCATTGACCGCTTTGGCCGAATGGAAACAGACCGCGTTCTCAAGCCAGCCGAGCACACTAACCACTACTGTGTCCTGAGAAGTATTCTCCAAGGTGACGTGGAACAACGTGGCCGGAAGAGCAGAATCTTTTGCATTAAGCGGAATAAAAGGAGAAAAGGCCTCGGTCTCAATCTCCACTGGAAAACCCTTTTCGCGGTAGCGGACGATGCCGATAGGATATTCACCGGCAAATTCCACTATCCCAAAATCCTGGTTTAATGGTTTCGCGACCACTTTGCCGTCCTTTTCCAGGACCACAGCGAAGCCTGAATCCACCGGCGAGTCGGGCCTATAAGTTCGGTAGTTATCCCGTCCATAACCGGAAAATACATGGCGGTTAAAGATTTGCCATACACCAAGCGTTCCATCCCCACGAAGATAGAGTTGTCCCGTTGCGATCCCGCTGACCGGCATGCCGATTGTCTCGAGCTCTTTGCCGCGATATACTTCGTGCTGGCCTCGTTCAAAAAGACGCTGCACGGCATCCTGCGAGAGCTTCTTATCCACGGGAATAACATGTCCCGGTCGTATCTCAATGCCTTCGGCCGTGCCATGGAACGTTACATGAAAGCTGCAAACCGCTAATCCAATCACAGTCATCCAAAAATTTCCCATCGTTCACTTCCTCTCTCTAATCTAACACAAATAAGGGCAATGACATTTGAGCCTTGTTAATTTGATTCCTCAAGAGCGCTGTATTCTAATAAAAAAGGCTCATCCTTGCCAATGTGTTCGGTAAAAAACAAGACACATTGCCAAGAAGAGCCTATGTTTAATCCGTTAGAAGTAATTGACCTGTAGCAGCTGCCGCTCTTTAGTTTTTCCTCTGGCCAGGGACTGCCCTATCGAGGGTACTTCACACTGCAGCCGTAAGGCTTGCTCTCTCTGGTGCTTACCGGTTTACCGGCCGTCAGCTCCACCAAAGCCTGGTCAACGTAGTTAATTACACCTTCCTTTCTATTGCCCATCGGCGAATTATCGATTGCACCGGCGTAGACGATGTTGCCCCTGGCGTTTATGATGTACATATGGGGCGTTGTCTGGGCACCGTAGGCTCGGCCAACCTTGCCCGACCTGTCATCGAGTATCAGATACGACAGCTTGTGTTTCTCTGCAAAATCGTTGTTCGCCTCCGGAGTTGTATGGCTCGTACTGTTTACCGCAAGCCAGACGACATTCTCATCCTTGTACTTGTTGGCCAGGTCAATCATTGTATTAGTTTTCTCGTAGTGGTATTTTACAAACGGACACTCGAAATTGAGCCACTCCAGCACCACAATTTTGCCCCTGTAGTCAGAAAGGTTTACAGTTTTACCGCAAAAGCTGTTCAGTCTGAAGGGCGGTGCTTTCTTGCTGGAAACTGCGGCAGCGCCTTCAACATCTCTTCTTGGCCTCGTCGGCCGCTCCCTGGGCGGCCTCTCGCGTCTTTGAGGCCTTTGTTCCGGTTGTTCTCGCCCCGGTTCTCGCGGCCTGTCCCTAGTTTCCCTCTGAGGTCCCCTCTGATACCTGGCAATCAGCCTTGCGAGACGCTCGGCTGTCTCCTCGGCATCCTCCTTAAGCGCCAACTTGCGAATCGCCTGCAACTCCCTGACAGCTCCTTGAGGCACTTCTCTCGGCGGTGTTGGAACTTTGAGTTTCGCAAGTTGCTCCTCAATCGCTTTGATTGCGTTCTGTCGCTGCCTATTCGCTTCGGTGAATCTTTCTCTCAATTTGGCTCTTTCTTCCTCAGAGCGCTCCCGAGACCGCCTCCGGCCTTCAGGCCTTCTTGTGGCTTCCATACTTGCTTTGAGCTTCGCAGCTTGCTCTTGAATGACTTCGATCGCCTTAAGTTGTTCCTCGCGTCCTAAGCGTGGAGGCATCGGGCCCATCTTTAGCCGCATTTCGGCTCTGAACTTTTCCTTCTCCTCCTCTGACATATTCTGAAATCTCTCTCTTCTCTCACGCATTTCGGCTCTGAACTTCTCTTTTTCTTCCTCAGACATATTTTCGAATCTTTGCCTCATATCCTCAAATTGCTGTCTTTGTCTGGTTCTGCGTTCGTCCTGCCCAAATGCAGTCCACGCCGTCATGAGAACGGCCAGAACGATGACGATTGAAATTAAGTACCTCTTCATAATAATATCCTCCAAAAAAGGTTAAAAAAATACACTTGTACTAAATTCCCCCTGCGGGAATCAGCATTCGCTTACAGACTTACTAACATTTATCAGGTAAGAACGCAAACCAAAAAACCACACTTCATGCTCGCTACTACAATTCACCTTGCTGTCACAACTGTTTAGTGTAAACTCTGGCGTCCTGCCTGAACTTCCTGAATCTTCAACGTTCCCTCTCCTGCCTGTCCTGACGCCCCTGACCTCTTGGAGTCCTCGGACCCCGCGGACGCTCTGTAGTCCCTGGCGTGCTTCTCCCGGTCCCCGGTCCGGGCGGCCTGCCTCCGGGTCCTCTTTGACCTTGTGCTCTGGCAATCAGCCTTTCAAGAAGCTGCGCCGTCTCCTTGGCATTCTCTTTCACCGCTGAGTTCTGGATTGGTTTCAGGTCGCCGATGTTTATTATCAAATACTGTCCGCCTTGTGCCGTTGGTCGCCCTCTACCCTGAAGTCTGGCGACCTGTGCTGTGATTGTCTGAAGTGCTTGCTGCCGCTCCCGGAAGACCTTCGTCATCTTCTCTCTTAGTTTGGCTCTTTCGTCCTCGGAAAGGTCTCGAAATCCGCCTGCAGGCCGTGTGATCTGTGCGGCTTTGAGCTTCGCCAGTTGTTCTTCAATAACCTTAATGGCCTTTTGCTGGTCTTCGGGACTCATGAATCCGCCACGTCTGAAACCGCCTCTTTCCCTCATCTGGGCCCTGAACTTCTCTCTTTCCTCCTCAGACATGTTCTGAAATCTCTCCCGCATTCTGGCTCTTTCTTCCTCAGAGAGGCCTTGCCGGCCTTGCCGGCCTTCGGTTCGGCGCCTGCCTCCTCTGCCTTCTTGCTGCCCAAATGCAGCCCAGACCACTGCCAGAACCACCAGAACAGCGACTGTTGAAATTAGATACCTCTTCATAATAATATCCTCCAAAATAGGTTAGGAAAAACAATTAGACTAATCCCTACTGCGGAATTAGCGTTTGATTACACACCTATTCACATTTACATAGGTAAAGACGCAAATACCCAGCCTCTTATTGCGGTAATCTGCAAAAAGTGCGACAATTACTATGATATGAGAACCCGAATGTGTCGGGGATAAATACCACCAAAAATCCGCACTGCACTAATTGAGCGCAGGTGTGAGCCTATGCTCGATTGGTGTGGGGTGAAATCGCACTTTTGACTTCACTTAAGAAAGTCGAAATCTCAGCAAGCATTTTCTCTCTGTTGTCCAAATTACTCTCAATCAACCCCACTATCTTTGAGCCGATTATTATACCGTCGGCTCCCGCCGAAGCAATCGTGGCTGCATGTTCGGGTTTACTGATTCCAAAACCTACACATATCGGCACACCGGTAAGCTTCTTCAATTTGCAGACCAGCCCTTCGACCATATCGGAAAGCTTTTCTCTGATGCCGGTTACACCCAACACTGAAACGGTGTAGATAAAGCCCGTAGTCCTGGAAGCAATCAGCTTCATTCTCTCGGGCTCGGTATTCGGCGTGACCATAAAGACGGTGTCAAGACCCGCCGAGACGGCAGGTTCAACGATTTCGTCCGCATCATCAATACTCAAGTCAGCAACCAAAACGCTGTTGGCGCCGGCCTGGTGAAAATCGCTGAAGAATTTTTCCGTTCCGTACTGGTAAACCAGGTTGTAATACATCAGCAGTCCGATTGGAATATCCTTGTAATCTTTGACCTTCCGGATAAACTCCAGCCCTTTCTGGACGGTCATCCCATTTCTCATTGCGCGAATATCGGCCTTCTGGATTGTTGGCCCATCCGCTATCGGGTCAGAGAATGGTATGCCCAATTCCAGAACATCCGCCCCTGCATCGATAGCTGTTTTTACAATCGCAAGACTTGTACCAAAATCCGGGTCGCCGATTACGAAAAATGGTATCAACGCCGCCCTTTTGACTCCCGCCAGCTCTGAAAAAACCTGCTTGTATGTTTTCATCAGTCAAATCCTTTTTGTCAGATAATCAATGCTCAAGAGGCCGGCGTTTTTCCACAATTGAAACATCTTTGTCGCCCCGGCCGGAAAGATTCACAACCACTATCTGCTCGGCATCCAATTTTCCTTTTTGGCTGCAAAGAAATGCCAGAGCGTGTGAGGGCTCCAGGGCCGGCAGTATACCCTCGGTCCTGCTCAGCAGCCCGAAGGCATCAAGCACATCATTATCTTCTGCAGCAACGTACTCGGCTCTGCCGGTGTCTTTTAGCAAACAATGTTCAGGCCCAACAGCCGGATAATCGAGCCCCGCACTTACCGATTCGGTATCATAAACCTGGCCTTCCTCATCCTGCAGCAGATAGGCCTTTGCGCCGTGCAAGATGCCAACTTTCCCTGCTACCAGCGTCGCCGCGTGCTTGCCGCTGCTTAAGCTCCGACCGCCGGCTTCGACCCCAATTAACCTGACGTTCTTATCGTCGATAAAGCCGGAAAAAATGCCTATTGCGTTACTGCCTCCTCCCACGCAGGCTACAACGATATCCGGCAGCCTGCCGATTTGTTCGAGACACTGCTGCCTGGTTTCTCTGCCGATACAACTTTGAAAATGTTTTACCACCGTAGGGTACGGATGCGGTCCACAGGCCGAACCAAAAAGATAAAATGTATCGGTAACGTGAGCAGTCCAGTAGCGAAGTGCGTCGTTGATAGCGTCTTTGAGCGTTCCTGTTCCACCTTCAATAGGGACAACTTCGGCACCGCAGAGCTTCATCTTGTGAACGTTGACGCTCTGGCGCTCTATATCGGTTACACCCATAAAGATTTTCGTCTCCATCCCAAACAAGGCTCCAATCATCGCGGTAGCCAGACCGTGCTGGCCGGCGCCGGTCTCGGCAATGAGTTTTGTCTTGCCCATATATTTAGCTAAGAGGCCCTGCCCGAGTGTGTTGTTGACCTTGTGCGCTCCGCCGTGCAGAAGGTCTTCACGTTTGAGATACACCTTAAAACCAACATGCTCGCTGAACCTTTCCGCATAATAAAGAGGACTCGGCCTGCCGGCATAATCTTTCGAAAGCTGTGCAAGCTCAGCTACAAACTGCTCATCTTCGTAAAAGCGATAAAACGCCTCTTCCAATTCTTCCAAGACCGGTATCAAAACCTCCGGCACATAGAAGCCGCCATAGTCTCCGAACCTACCTTTATATTTCATATCTCATTCCTCATATCTCATATAAATCCAAATATCGAATGTCGAATTTCGTATTTATCCCCTCAAATGTCGTATATTTTCGAACAGTTTTTTCATTTTCTCATGGTCTTTTCTGCCCGGCTGAGCTTCGATACCGCTGCATACATCGATACCGTAAACTCCCAGGTTGACCGCTTCTGCTGCATTATCGGGATTTATGCCGCCTGCCAAGAAAACACGCTTGCCGATATGCCCCACGATATTCCAGTCGAAGGTCAGCCCTGTGCCGCCGTACCTTTCAGGCTGAAAAGCGTCCAACAGAATAGCATCTGTGAAAAATTCATCTGCCCTTGAGATATCTGTTTTGTCTTTTACCCGCAGTGCCTTCATAGTTTTCACATTAAGAGAAAGAAACAACCGGCAGAACTGTGGGTCTTCATCACCATGCAATTGAACCCAGTCCAATTGGCACTGGCTTATCGTTTCTCGGATTTCCTCAAACGAAGCATTCACAAACACGCCAACGATATCTATAAAACCCGGCAGTTGGTTTATTATCTCCGTTGCTTTTTCCACTGTTACAAACCTCGGGCTTTTTGGATAAAAATTAAAGCCTAACAGGTCCGCACCCATATCCGATGCTGCCACAGCATCCTCATAATTGGTAATACCACAAATTTTAACTTTCGGTATCAACATTCTCG
>CAYGBH010000086.1:0-2686 GCA_964348055.1 uncultured Pirellulales bacterium | reverse complement strand
GTATCTAATATTTTTCGAGACACGCTTCACGAGATACGGTTTGACACTTCTATTAACTTATCCAAGCATTTCATCGCGTTGCCGCTGCTGATTGAGTCTTCTGCTTTAGCTATTGCCGAGGCGAAATCATCAGCTAAGCCGCCGGCAATTATCGCAGCGGCGGCATTGAGGATAACAATATCCTTGCGCGGCCCGGTCTCTTTACCGCTCAGTATGTCCCTCAAAGCCTTCGCGCTTGTTTTGGTATCGGTTACTTTTAATTCATCTATACTTGCTAACGCAATCCCGAAATCTTCCGGGTTCAATTCTTTGCTTGCGATTTGACCTTCTTTTAGTTCGAGTATTTTGGTGGTTGTTAGTGTGCTTATCTCATCCATTCCATCACCGTGAACCACCATTGCGTACCGAGTACCCAGCAACTTAAGTGCTTCGGCAACAATCTGCATCAGATTTTCATCCCCAACACCAAGTACCTGGGCCTGGGCATTGGCTGGATTGGCCAAAGGTCCTAAAATATTAAATACCGTTCGAAAACCCAGACCCTTGCGTATCGGCTGAACATATTTCATCGCCGGATGGAACATAGGTGCGAACATAAATCCAATATGTGCCTGTCTGATACATTCCGTCACAGTCTCAGCAGAAGCGTCTATTTTAACGCCCAATTCCTCAAGCACGTCGGCTGAGCCGCATTTGCTGGTTATCCCTCGATTGCCGTGCTTGGCGACATAGACGCCTGCACCGGCTGCCACGAGCGCCGCCGCTGTAGAAATATTGAGCGTTTTAACTGCCGCGCCTCCTGTGCCGCAGGTGTCAACCAAATTATCGACGGCGACCTTCACAGCAACGGCATGGCTTCGTAACGATTTGGCAAGCCCTGCTAGCTCCGGCGCCATCGGTCCCTTGACCCGCATTGCTGTAAGAAACGCCGCAATCTGAACTTCAGGCACTTGGCCTTCAAAAATAATATCCAGCAGGCTCGTCGCCTGCTCAAAGCTCAAGCTCTCACGCCGCAGTAACGGCTCAATATATTCTGTTATTGTTGTCATTCTCAGGTCCTCTTGATGTCACTTTTTGATTTCCCTGTGTACTCTGTGGTTCATTTTCTGCTCTTTTTTTCTATTGCGATTGATAAAACATTTTCGATTATTTTACCGCCTGCAGGTGTCAGAATGCTCTCCGGGTGAAACTGTACGGTGAATATCGGAAGCTCTTTGTGACGGGCTCCCATGACAATCCCCTCAAACTCAGCAGTTTTTTCCAGACAGTCCGGCAGCTCCAGCACACAAAGACTGTGATAGCGCCCCGCCTGCAGCGGATTTTCAACGCCGGCAAATATGCCTTTTTCATCGTGGATTACTCTTGAAGGCTTGCCGTGCATCACCTCCGGTGCATGGCCGATTTTTCCGCCGAAGTGCTGCACAACTACTTGGTGTCCCAGACATACTCCGAATATCGGCAGTTTGTCTTTGAAATAATCTACTGCCGAAAGCGAGACGCCAGCCTTATCCGGCGTTCCCGGCCCGGGCGAAATCACAAGAAGGTCAGGGCTAAATTCACCGGCAACCCGCTTAAGCTCTTCAAGCTCAGTATCAGCCCGGTAAACCTTGGCCCGGCAGTTGCGCTTGCAAAAATCATCAACCAGATTGTATGTGAACGAATCGAAATTGTCGATGAACAACACTTTTCTGCTTACATCTTCCATAATATTTTGCCCTTAATCGAATTTATAGTTGGCAGTACATAGACTATGAACTATGAAAAATGGACTATGAACTTCGTTATTATTTTCCGCGAATCGCGCGCAAACAGGACCTTGCCTTATGTTCGGTCTCCTCAAATTCTGTCTTCGGGACACTGTCGTGCACGATACCCGCACCGACCCGGACATAAGCCGTGTAGTCCCTGACTTGCAGACTTCTTATGGTGATACAACTGTCGAATTGGCCGTCCACAGTCAGATAGCAAACGGCCCCGCCATAGTAGCCGCGTTTGGTCTTTTCAAAAAGACGAATAAGTTTCATTGCTTCAATCTTCGCAGCTCCAGTAAGTGTCCCCATATTCATCGTGGCAAGATATGCACTTAATGCGTCAAGATTTTTTGCGAGCGTGCCCTTTACATTACTTACCAGGTGCTGAACCGATTCGTATTTTTCGACCGTCAGCAGCTCCGTAACAACCCTGCTGCCCGGCTCAGCCACACGCGCAATATCATTTCTGGCCAAATCAACCAACATTATATGCTCAGTTAATTCCTTGCGATCGAGCTTCAGTTCGGCCTCATATTTAAAATCGGTATCGGCATCGATTGTTTTGCCGACTCGGCCCCGAGGCTTCGTACCGGCTATCGGTCTAATCTCCACATCGCGCGTCTCGGTCCCGCTGACTCGCAGATTCAGCTCCGGACTCGACCCCATCAGTATCGTATTAGGTGTATTGAGATAAAACATATACGGCGAAGGATTCAACTCTCGCAGCCGCTTATAAACATCCAAAGGCTCATCCGGACAAGGCTCGGTTATCGTCCTGCTCAGAACCACCTGAAGAATATCACCGTCGATGATATGTTGCTTGGCGTCTCTAACTATCTTTTCATACTCATCTTGCTGGGTATCAGTTGAGGCGTCTGCCAGTGAGCCGGTAAACAGGTGCGCTTTTGGCGTTTGAGCCTTTGCAATATTGAAAT
>CAYGBH010000085.1:3036-12327 GCA_964348055.1 uncultured Pirellulales bacterium | reverse complement strand
CTTGAGAAACTAATCGACCGGGACTTGCGCGCCGCACTTGCCTCAGCTGCATGGGGACAGGAATTCATCGAGGCTGCGCCGCTGACGCTGGTCTTTGCAGCCCAGTTTGCCAGAACGACCGCACATTACGGCAAGCGTGGTGTTCGTTACGTTTATATGGAAGCCGGCCATGCAGCTCAGAACGTCCACCTTCAGGCTGAGTCTTTAGGGCTCGGCTCCGTTGCCGTTGGCGCCTTTGACGATGCTTCCGTCAGCAAAGTGTTATCACTGCCGGACTACCTCGAGCCTATCTACATGGTCGTAATAGGCTATCGTCGCAAGTAACACAAGGTGTAGACTCAAATGTCACACGATTGGGCGGAAAAAATCGCACGGCAGCTTTTGGGTCAAGGTATAATGCAAACGGGTGTCTGTTTGATTCTTGGCGCCTCGGATACCGGCAAGACCAGCCTCGCAGCGGCTTTAGGCAGACAGTTGTCTCAGAGCCGGCCTGTTGGCATTGTCGATGCAGATATCGGCCAGTCTCATATCGGGCCGCCGACAACGGTCGGGTGGGCCGTTATCGAAAACACCCAAACTGATTTCTCACAGCTGACACCTGGTGGTATTAGCTTCGTCGGCGATATAACGCCGGTGGGGCATCTGCTTCAGCTAACTGCGGCTGTCGCGCAGTGCGTCGAGCAAGTGTCCAAAGTTACCGAGATGATTATAGTTGACACGCCTGGTTTTATCAGAGGGCCGGCAGCGAGCGCTTTGTGGTGGACAGTGCAGCGAATATTAAGAGCAAAGCTGATTTTAGCTGTTCAGCAGAATGATGAACTTAGTGGCATCCTTGCGGGTCTGCAGTATCTCGGTTCCGCCCTTGAGTTGATCAAATCTCCATCCCAAATACCGGTAAAATCGCCGCAGAACAGGCGAAGCTATCGGCAGAGCCGGTTCAGCGAGTACTTTCGCGACCGGCACCTTTATAATGTGAGCTTACGCGATGTAGCATTACAAGCAAGCCGGAATTTAAACCGAGAGAGTCTGCTTGGCCGGCTCGTTGCACTAAGGGATGAAAAGGGTGTAGATGTGGCCATAGGCGTAATAAACAACTGGCAGGACGATAAAGACATTGCAGTAATTAGGGCGCCTCAACTCGATATTCAGCAAATTCGCTGTCTTGTTATTGGAGATGCCACGATAGATATGCCTGGGGGCCTTGCTGAATAATTATGGAAACTGTATTGATAGATGGCAGTACGGGCGAAGGTGGAGGGCAGATACTGCGAACGAGTCTGGCCTTATCCTGCATAACCGGCAAAAGTCTGCATATTGAAAACATTCGGGCCGCCCGCCGCAATCCCGGTTTGGCCAAGCAGCACTTAAGCTGTGTTCAGGCTGCCTGTCAAATCTGCAATGGCCAATGCCACGGGGCTGCTCTGCACTCAGGGGTACTGGATTTTCAGCCCCGGCTGGTTCAGGGCGGCGATTTTTATTTCGATATAGGTTCGGCCGGCTCTGCATCTTTGGTGATTCAAACGATTTTGCCTGCTTTGTTCTTAGCAAACAAACCTTCGACAGTTACCGTTACCGGCGGGACCCATAACCCATTGGCTCCGCCATATGACTTTCTTTGCGAGACTTTTTTGCCGGCTATTGCAACGGCTGGTTTCCGAGGCAATTGCGAGCTAATAAAACACGGCTTCTTCCCAGCCGGCGGCGGGAAGATAACTTTCGATATTCAACCCTGGCAGAAAAACACACATCAAACAATCAACCTTTGTGAGCCTGGCAGGGAACCGCAGATTCACGCCCGGATATATACGGCGCAGCTTGCTGCACACATCGCCCAGCGCCAGCAAAAACTATTGCGCCAGAGCAAACTGGAATTCCAGAACTTCGAACACATCGAGGTAACTGATTCTGACGGACCCGGTAACTGTGTGATGATTCGGGTATGTAACGGCAGCCGAACAACAGTATTTACCGCATTTGGAATGAGAGGTAAACCATCCCAGAAGGTAATTAGTGAGGTTGTCAGTTTGGCCAAAGATTTCTTAGCCAGCAGCGCTGCTGTTGACCGGTTTTTAGCTGACCAGCTTTTAATCTATATGGCGATGTCTCAGGCTGGCTGCTGCACAACCAATGAGCTTTCCAGTCATCTTTTAACAAATATGGAAATAATAAAGAAGTTTCTTAATGTTAATTTCCGCGTAGAGGAGCATGGGCAGGTCTACAGAGTTTCGTGCCATCGCAGCTAAGTCTCGCATATCGAGTTTTTCTACCTTTTTGCAGTACAGGCGTTATTGTTTTCTTGCTATCTATATCGAATGTAATATACTTACCATGGGAAGGTGGTGTATACGCTTAGGTAGACTGAGGTGGGACCCCATTTTGCAGCTTATTGCAAAAGAAGAGACCTGGTAATATGGCGAAGAAATACCATATCATAAGAAAAAAGTCTGACATCAGAAGTCAGACGTCAGAAGTCAGATTATCCGCCCTCTGTCTTCTGTCTTATGTCCTCTGTTCTTTCTCCCCCACAGCTTGCTGGCGCAAGCCAGCAGTGGGGGCAGTCAATGATGCATTTTGTCAACCGCCTTCGCCGGTATCTGCCGAGGTGAGGCGAGTACAAAATAGGCTAAGATTGAAAAAAGTGCCTTCGTCGCGGGCGGAGATCAAGCTTGAAGAAATCGGTTTCAAGATTTTGTTTGAAACCTACCGTGAGACCAGCGGCAAAGAAAACTGGGAATTGTACTTGATGAATGCAGACGGTTCCGACCCGGTTAATCTCACCAGGACTCCTGACTTGGACGAGATGTATCCCCACGCCTCGCCCGATGGAACGAAAATATGTTTCGTTGTTGATGAAGAAGTAGGAGAGGAACCCCGTCTGGCAAACAGACGGCGAAATAGAAGCTCAAGAACGAAGACCCGAAGTGTATACTACATGAACATCGATGGGACCGGCCGGGTCAAAGTTGCCGGAAACGCTCGGCAGCCATGCTGGAGTCCTGACGGCACAAAAATCGCTTATGTAATGGGAGAATTTGAGCGCTACAGTACGAGGGAGTATGCAACCTCGAAGCTTTTCATTTACGATCTACAGACGCAGCAACACAGACTGCATCCAAATAGAGCCCTACATCACATTTATGCTATTTGTTGGTCACCTGATGGCAATTGGTTTCTCGCCGCCATACACGGAGGTATGGGTTACAGCGATACCATCATCGCCTTTGAAGCCAACGGGACAAGAGTGTTTGATTTAGGACCGTGGGGAGTCAAGGGGTGCAGGCCCGACCTTAGTCTTGACGGCAGAAAGATGACGTGGGGTGAGACTGATTGGGATTTGTACGTCGCCGATATAGACCTGACGTCGGGTGCGCCCCGGGTCGCTAATATTCGCAAAGTCGTTACGTGCCTGCGTGCAGCGAAAGTCTATCACGTCGACTTCTCACCGGATGGCAAATATATCGCTTTTAGTTTTGGCCCTGTCAGGGGGGCGCAGCAGGTCGGCGGTAAAGCGAGAGGCTGGAACATCTGTGTCAGTGATCTGACAGGAAAGTGGGTCAAAATCACCACGGATGGGAACCACAATAAAGAGCCTGATTGGGTTCCGATTCGGTCAATGAGCCCCTGAGCAAAGGAGACAATATGACAATGAGGCCCTACGCTGTTTTTACTCTTGCACTGGTTTTGCTTGTCGCCGATGAAGCTGTTTGCGGCACAAGGCCGCAAGATAGACCAAAGCTGCGGCAAATACCTTCGCCAAAATCTGAGCTTAACCTCAGAGAAGTTCCCTTTAAGATCGTGTACGAAACCTACCGTAAAACCAACGGAAAGGAAAACTGGGAACTGTACGTGGTAAACGCCGATGGTTCCGGTGCGGTCGATCTCACCAATACCCCCGATGTGGACGAGATGTATCCCCACGCCTCGCCCGACGGTACTAAAATCTGTTTTGTTGCCGATGAGTTGGTAAAAAATAAGAAAGTTCGAAATGTCTATTATATGAATATTAACGGGACCGGACGGGTGAAGGTTGCTAACAACGCTCGGCAGCCGTGCTGGAGTCCTGACGGGAAAACTATCGCATACCTAAAGGGGGAATTCAATCGCTACACTATAGCTGATTATGCCACTAAGGGTCTTTTCTTTTACGAACTGCAAACTCGAATACACAGAGAACACCCGAATAGAAGTTTACATCACATTTATGCAATTTCCTGGTCACCTGACGGCAATTGGTTTCTTGCTACCGTGCATGGTGGAATGGGTTTCAAACATGCTGTACTGGCATTCAGGGCCGATGGAACCAAAATTTATGATTTGACCAGGTTTGGGGTCACAGGTTGCAGGCCGGAATTTAGTCTCGACGGCGAAAAGATAACATGGGGGCTGACTGATTGGGATTTATGCACGGCCAATATCAACATGGCATTCGGTAGGCCCGAAGTAACCGATGTTCGCTGCGTTATTAACTGTCGAAAAGAATATGAGGTTTATCACACTGACTTCTCGCCGGATGGTAGATACCTAACTTTCAGCCACGGCCCAAAGGCCACTGAAATGGTGGGCGGCAAAGCGCCAGGCTGGAATATCTGTGTGAGTGATATGGCAGGCAAATGGGTGGAAATCACGACCGACGGCAACCATAATAAGGAACCTGACTGGGTGCCGATTCCGGTTCATAGCCGTTAGGCGGATTAGGAGCTTAAGGAAAAGCGACACGAAAGGCTGCCTGCGGGAATATAGCAGATGGATACACGATTTACTAAATTCACAGTAGAAATCATTTGTCTGCTATCGATATTGGCATTTATTTCTGGCTGCCGTCGTCCTAAGGACACCGCCGATGTCCCTCGAATTATAAAGACAAATACCGGTATCGAAATGGTCGTAATTCCTGGAGGCTGGTTTGAAATGGGTAACAGCAAAGGTGCACCTGACGAGTCGCCCGTACACAGAGTGTGGGTCAGTTCTTTTTTGATGGACAGATACGAAGTGGTTCAAGAACAGTTCAGGAAGTATCAGCTCTCCGACCCATCCCATTTCAAGAATCCAAAACATCCCTTGGAACAGATAAACTGGACCGATGCAACGCTGTATTGTAACGAACGTTCACTCGCGGAGGGCCTTGAACCTTGCTACGACGAAGAAACCTGGCAGTGCAACTTCCAGGCGAACGGGTACAGGCTTCCCACAGAGGCCGAGTGGGAGTATGCCTGTCGGGCGGGAACGGGCACAAAATACAGCTTCGGTAACGATGAGCGGAAATTGAACGCTTATGCATGGTTCTCTGAGAACTCGTCCGGTAAAACACATCCTGTTGGTACCAAGAGACCAAATCAATGGGGGCTTTTCGATATGCACGGAAATGTGTCCGAATGGTGCAATGAGTTCTATTCCGAGAGCTATTACGAACAAAGCCCGGAGAAAGACCCAAAAGGCCCGGCTAAAGGCCAGGAAAGGGTTTTGCGAGGCGGCGCATGGAACTCCAGCGCAGACAGCTGCCGGTCAACCTATCGGGCGAGCGATCCTTCCATCAACGATACTTGTCTTGCCAGTGACGCTATAGGGTTTCGATGCGTCAGGAATGCGCCCGACAATACATCTACCGAGCAGGATATAGTCAGGCAGAATCAGCCGGAGGGAACATCAAAGAGTGACCCCGCTTCGCGGAAATCCACAGGATTCCTTTATGATGATATATACCTCGAGCATAAAACGACCGAAAGCCATCCGGAGACACCGCAGAGACTGGTCGCGATAGTCGAGAGATTGAAGGCAAAAGGATTGTACTCTCAATTATATGCGCTCTCGCCAAGACCGGCTGCCTTGGAATGGCTTTTAACAGTTCACAGCCCTGAATATATAGAGCGCACTCGAAACAGTTGCGAGAACAACGTGGGGTATCTGGATTCCATAGATACTCCAGTATCAGCAGAATCTTACCAAGCAGCATTAGCGGCTGCGGGAGGTGTCCTCTCTGCCATCGATGCGGTTATGGATAGAAAGATAACAAACGCCTTTTGCGCCGTTCGTCCACCGGGCCACCATGCGCTAAAGGATGAAGCGATGGGGTTTTGCATCTTTAACAATGTTGCTATCGGCGCCCGGTATATTCAAAGGAAATATGACCTCTCAAAGATACTCATTGTTGATTGGGATGTACATCATGGTAACGGCACTCAGGCTGCATTTTATGAAGATCCCAACGTGCTATATTTTAGCGTTCACCAATATCCCTTCTATCCGGGCACGGGAAGTGAATCAGAGAAGGGCGATGGAAAAGGTTTAAATTACAATATCAACGAGCCCTTGCCGGCCGGTTCCACAGATGCCGACTACCTTAGAATCTTTGAAGAGAAACTCAAGCCTGCGGCCCTTTCGTTTTCTCCTGAGTTTGTTCTTATCTCTGCGGGGTTTGACGCCCATAAGGACGATCTGCTCGGCGGCATGGGCGTTACTGAAGAAGGATTTGCGCAGCTGACGCACATCGTCAAGGAAATAGCCCAGAAGTGCTGTGAAGGTCGGCTCGTTTCTGTTCTTGAAGGAGGTTATGGTCTGGCAGGGCTCGCCGCGTCGGTAGAAGCACACATTCGTGTTTTGATGAAATAGATAGAAAGTAACGAAATGTTATTTAATACCTGGCCGTTTGCACTATTCTTCCTGATTCTCTATCCGACCTACATCGCTCTGAAAGGAACAAGGTTTAGACTTCCGTTGCTGTTGGTTGCTTCCTATTTCTTCTACGCGTGGGGCAAGCCTTCATATTTGATTATCATCTTATATTTGTCTCTTATCTTATATGTGAGTCTGGTTGACTACATGATGGTTCTACTGATGTCAGTGACCAGATGGAAAAAATTGTGGCTTTCTGTCAGTGTAATTAATAGTCTTGCTCTGCTCGGCATCTTCAAGTACGGTACCTTTGTCACCGATAACCTGAACGTTCTGCTATCGTCGTTGGGTATCCCATATATGGTCCCGGCACCAGGGATATTTTTGCCTGTAGGCCTATCCTTCTACATCTTCCAGTCGATGAGCTACACTATCGATTTTTATCGTGGCGATATCGAGAGACAGAAGAGTTTCATAAGGTATGCCACGTTTGTCTCGCTATTCCCTCGGCTGCTCATGGGTCCGATCGAGAGAGCTAAGAACCTTCTTCCTCAGTTGGCAAAGACCCCCCGAGTCTCCAAGCAAGATGTCGCCGATGGGCTTTCACTATTCGTCGTGGGTTTTTTTAAGAAGGTTGCGTTGGCCGACTATATGGCCCTCTACGTTAACAAGGTCTATGCCGCTCCTGAGCAATTTCAGTCGCCCGCGCTGATTTTAGGCACTTTTCTGTTTTGTTGGCAGATTTATTTCGATTTCAGCGGGTATACGGATATGGCAAGAGGGGTGGCGCGGATGATGGGTCTTCGCTTAATGCTCAATTTCAATAACCCGTACTTGGCCACTGGCCTCAGCGATTTCTGGCGAAGATGGCACATCAGCCTGTCCTCATGGTTCAGGGATTATGTATATATTCCGCTGGGCGGAAATCGCCGAGGGACGTTCAACACGTACCGAAACATCTTCCTGACTATGGTAATTTCCGGATTATGGCACGCGGGTTTGTTCGGTGGTGCGTCCTGGACATTTGTTATCTGGGGTGCTGTGCACGCCCTTGGTTGCTGCTTAACACACAAGTTGGAAAGGTCCTCGTTCTACAAGGAGAAGATACCGAAATTAGCCAAACAACTGTTTGTGTTTACGTTCGTTACTTTCACATGGATTTTCTTCCGGGCCGAAAGTATAACCGATGCATGGGTAATTATAGCGCGGATATTTACCTCCGGATTCGCGAATCCTTATTGTCCCTTGCTGATGCTGGCTTTGGTTTTTGCCGTGTGGTTCTATCAGTTTGTTTATGAATCCCAGCTTAAGTGGGTCCTTACCCTGCGGCCGGTGCGCGTAGCAATCGTTACTCTTATGGTTCTGTACCTTGCCGTTTTTGCTCCCTCGAGTGAGCAGGCGTTTATTTATTTACAGTTCTGATTGGTTGAACAGGCCCTGTGTTTAGCAACGGAGGTTGAAGGTAATGCAGAAAAAAGACATACCAGAAGTGAAAATTCAAAATTCCGTGCCCGAAGGGCACGGCTCCGGTGTTCCCTTCAGCTCCAACTTTGTGCGACTGCCGGGGTGCGAATGGGTCATCGTTGGAATTGTTTTCTTGGCTATTTTTTGTTTTGCGCCCGCGCTCTGGGAACGGTTCGAGAAATTTGAACCTGGTCCCGACTATCGCTTGCCGTACGAGTTAGGATATGACTACTGGTTCTACAACCGCTACTGCCGATGGGCGTGTTCCAGATACGAAACGCTTGTTATCGGTGACTCAGTCGTCTGGGGACATTATGTGACCAAAGGTAATACACTGTCGCATTATCTAAATGAAAGCGCGGGCCGGAACGAGTTCGCTAATTTGGGCGTGGACGGCATACATCCGGTGGCGTTGGCGGGCTTGCTGAAGTACTACGGTCGCCAAATCTCAGAGAAGAATGTTATTCTGCATTTCAACCCCCTGTGGATGAGCTCGATAAAACATGATTTGCAGACTACTAAGGAGTTCCATTTTAATCATCCTCGGCTGGTCCCGCAATTCACTCCGAATATTCCCTGCTATAAAGATTCGTATTCCAAGAAGTTCTCCGCTGTGGTAGAACGCTATGTGACTTTTCTGAGCTGGACTTCTCATTTAAAGATTAACTATTTCGGGAGCATGGACCTGTCTACATGGACCCTTGAGCATCCGTACCAGAACCCTTTGGGGGCTGTCACATTTGAACTTCCACCCTCCAGAAATGATGGTCCTCAAGAGCACGTTTCCTGGGAGGACAGAGGGATTTCCACACAAGATTTTCAATGGGTCGAACCTTATACGTCGCTACAATGGAGCTTCTTCCGGCAGACCATTAAATTATTACAAGCGAGGAAAAACACGGTCTTTGTCCTGGTTGGCCCATTTAACGAGCACATGTTCAAGAGGCAGAGCGCAGAGGTTTATCGAAGGATGCAAAATGAAATTGCCGATTGGCTCAGCCAAAACAATGTCGCATTCTTTATGCCGCCGGCATTGCCAAGCGAGCTCTACAGCGACGCCAGCCATCCGTCGGCCGAAGGCTATGCTCTGATTGCGAAGCAGCTCTTTGAAAACCAGCCCTTCCGCTCAAATGTCCTGGGTTCGGTCGTAAGGCGATCTGCAGACCGCGAGGTGCGGTCCGTCCGTTCCAGAGGCGATTTTGCCTTATCCGGTGCCGC
>CAYGBH010000085.1:0-2936 GCA_964348055.1 uncultured Pirellulales bacterium | reverse complement strand
GCTGAGGATTTCTTTGCGTCTTACGTCAGTCTAACCGTCTGTTTAGTCTCTCACCGAGCAAGAAGTTAAGACGAACCATGCACCGTATCCTAATTTGCTGTAACTTCTTTGCTGTCAAAAACATAATGATATCCTTTCAATCATTATAGGACGCCAGGGGAAATGTCAGTCAAAAAACTATAGAGCAGAGACCAAAATTTACGATAGTTCCTTCAAAATCGACTGTTTTTATGGTAAAATAGTATAGGATTTGGGTAAAGAGGCCCTCCGAAGGCCTGTATGATCAAGGCGGGCGTTGCAGGAGTTTTTCATCTGTTATCATAACCCGAATCTTCTTCATGGTGTCACTGCCTTAAAAAATTTGCAGGAGGCTGTTAGGCCAGACATGGAGGGTCAATCACGGACGGTAGAGAGATGAAAAAGACAATACTCTCAAACCGGTCGAAGGCCGGGATGGTCATGGCTGCTGTTGGCGGCCTGCTCACCTTTACGGCGGCATTAGCACCAGCAGGGACTCGTGCGGTCGTTCTCCCGTGCTGGCCGATGCTGCTCTGCGCAAGCTCTGCAGCACAGGAGGCCGCTACGGTCGAGTCAGTTGGAAGCGGGCCAGAGCGGAGCTCTGGGCTGGATCAAACTGGCCTTCGGCTGGATCAAGCCCAGGGCTGCCGGGCAACGACAACATACGATCAGCAACGATGTGGAAAAAGCTACGTTCCGAATGAGATAATCATAAAATTCCGCAGGACGGCCGCGGATACCATCGAAGAGCAACTGGCTCTGGCGGACTCGGCCGCTTGCCCATACTTGTCTTGTGATTTGGATCAGTTGAATGCAAGATACGCGGTTCGGGAGATTAAACCTCTTCTGAAAGACTTTCGAAGGAGGCAGCAAAAGCTAAAATCGCTTCGAGAAAAAAGCGACTCCCGACCGCTCGTATCGGTGAAGGCCCGAGCCGTAGCTGGCAAGGCTGGTATGATCGGACCCGGCATTGCTGAGTTGACACAAAGAGAGAAACACATTCTGAGAAAGCTCAAGCGAGCTCCCAGAGGCGCAAAGGTTCCCGACCTTGACAGGATATATAGGATTAAACTTGACTGCGGATGTGACCCCCGGCGCGCCGGGACTGAAGGCCAGCATTGCCGACTTGAAGAAGTTCTTGAGGCGTACCGAAGTAATCCTGATGTCGAATATGCGGAGCTAAACTATATTGTTTCGGTAAATTCAACGCCGAATGACCCCCTATTTCCTTTTCAGTGGTCTGCGAACAAGATGAATGCTCCAGGGGCTTGGGATATTTACACTGGAAGTTCACAAACAATAGTTGCGGTGGTAGATACAGGTGTGGATTATAACCATAGAGACTTGCAGGACAATATATGGGTCAATGAAGTGGAACTGAATGGGACCAAGGGGGTGGATGATGACGAAAATGGCTATGTTGACGATATATATGGCTACAACTTCATTTATAATAGCAGCGATCCTATCGACGACAATGGTCACGGCACTCATTGTGCCGGCATAATTGCTGCTGAGGGAGATAACAGCCTTGACATTACAGGGGTTTGCTGGAATACCAAGATAATGGCCCTTAAGTTCCTGGGCTCACTCGGAGAAGGAGGCTTAGCCGATGCAGTACATGCTATTTATTATGCCGTGGCAAACGGAGCCGACGTTATTTCCAATAGTTGGGGCGCCGCCGACGAGTCCAAGTCACTCAAAGACGCGATTGATTACGCTTACAGCCAGGGCGTAATAATAGTGGCATCAGCTGGCAATGATGATTATTCGGACTCACCACGGTATCCGGCCGGTTATGAGAATGTGATTTCGGTGGCGGCAACCGATTCAAATGACAATAAATGGTCTTTTTCTAATTACGGCGATTGGGTTGATATAGCAGCACCTGGAGTTGACGTTCTATCATTAAGGGCAGCAGGTACCTCGACTGATACACCCTACGACCAATACACAGCTATTTCATCGGGAACATCGATAGCCTGTCCGCATATCGCAGGTGCTTGTGCACTTTTACTTTCAGCCAATCCATTAATGACGCATGATGAGGTATATGGCACACTTATGAGGACGGCCGACCCAATTGCACCGGGAATTTGCCTTTCAGACGGACGGGTTAATCTCTCTGAGGCAATGCATGCGGTGGTTCCCTCGCGAGGGTATATCAATCTCGATCATGGCTATTATGCCTGCGGCAGTGTGGCCGGTATGCTTCTGGTAGATTGGGACCTTAAGGGTAAGGACAGTCAGGAAGCAACAATCGTGACAGGTAGCGGCGATTTGGAAAAGGTTGTTCTAACCGAAACAACTCCTGCATTCGGTGTTTTTACAGGGACAATTTCGATCGGCTCAGGCGAGCCGAATACCGGAGATGACACTGTCCAGGTTTCCTTTGGCGAGGTTATCACAGCAATATATTTTGATGCCAACGACGGCACCGGTAACGCGGCGGTAGCGATGGATAGTGCCCTTATGGATTGTGAAGTGCCGACGGTTTTGGACGTCCAGGTTGAAACGCGGGGACATGTGGCGAGTATAACGTTCATGACCAACGAACCAACCAGAGCCCAAATTCGTTGCGGTCTGGCACGTGGTGGGCCGTATACTCTCGTGAAAGAAGATGCTGTGATGGTTACAAATCACACCGTCGAACTCCAGCCTCTGGTTATCAACACCGACTACTATTTCGTTATAGACCTGGTCGATGGAGTGGGCAACGAGACCGTGGCGGACAACGATGGTCTGGGTTATTCGTTCGCTACCCCGGCGGAATTCCTCGGTTTTCGTGTTCCGAGCGTCTATCCCTCCATCCAGGCAGCGATAGACGATGCCTCGCAAGGTGATACGGTCTGGGTTGCTGACGGGACATACACCGACGAAGGAAATTTTGATATCGACTTTAAAGGAAAGGCTATCAC
>CAYGBH010000084.1:7182-12336 GCA_964348055.1 uncultured Pirellulales bacterium | reverse complement strand
CCAAACTTCAGTGATGGTTACACAGGCCTCGCACCGGATATGGGCGCTCACGAAAGCGGTTGGGATGACATGGAGTTCGGCGTCAACGCATACCAATAAAAAATATACTTAAAACACGGACAAAAAGAGAATTGTCGAAAAGCTGTTCAGAAAAGCGACGAAGCGTGGCTAAAAAGTCGTAACGTGGATTCCTCAAAGAAAATTTTTGTGTCAGCAAGGATTTTCGTATTTGACTTTGAGTTTTTAATGGGTTGCAGTACCAAGGGTGATTGCGCAGGCCGGAACCGACCACCAAGTTTCATTCAGCTCCACCGAAGTATCACGGGCACGGACCCTGTAGAAATATTTCCTGCCTGGAGCAAGGCCGGTGTCGTGATATGTCGGCTCACTTTGCCAGCCGCTATCGTGGGTGCGGTCTGTCAGGTTACAGAAATAATACTCCACCCCATCAGCATCCGTTGCCGTTACGGCCGTCATTGTAATGGAGGTATTGCTGCTCGCTATCGGCTCGGTCTGCCAGCTGAGCGGGTCCGGCGTCGGAGGACTCAAATCTGGCGTTGAATAAAGATAAACCGATGTCGTATCCTGGGGCACGAGTGCCTGCCACTGTCTCCAGGTTTTGTTGGACCCGTCAACGTTGAAACCGCTTCTCAAACCCGGTCGATACCATTTGTTGTTTTGCGAATCCATTGTCGAGTACAATTCCGGCCATCCCGCCCACTTGAGAAGTTTCTCGGATGAATTTTCGCTTATTATCCAGTTGTTCTTCAAAACCAGATTGTGGGTAACGAGGTCTAAGAACTCTTCCTCGATGTCCCTGTACTCGTCAGGCTCCCACATACCAAGCTGTCTATCATTATTCCCGAAAATCTTGTTGTTTTCGATAATCAGATGCTCACTGTTAGCAATGACTATGCCTGCCCACCGGTTATGAGCGATAACGCAATCGCGAATTGTCACGCCGTCAGGATTAATCTCCGACCAGATGCCATCGCCGAGATTGTGTGCTATCAGGCAATCCTCGACGATAATATTTCTGTTGTCGACGTCAAACCACAAACCCTTGCCTAGGTTACTCACGACCTCGTGACGCCGGACGACCATGTGCTTGGAATACATAGCCTTCATACTCATCGCACCTATATCACCTCCCCAGTAGAAGCGCCAATTATTATAATTAGTGAGGCAATCCTCCATCAGTACATCAAAGATGGGCCGGCTTGGGTAGATACCGTGAAGGCCGTTGTGATTACTTGCGCATCTTCGCATGACAATATCCTCTGAGCCGTAGTCTCCCAAAAAAATCCCTCTACTATTGCAGTTATTCAAGGCGCAGTCCTCTATCAAGATGTGTGAGCCCCCCGCCCATACCGCGACGTTGGCGTGCTGAAAGGTCAATCCCCGCAACGCATAGTAGTCTCTCCCACACTTAAACAACAGGTCACCGGTAATCACCTCGACCGTGTGGTCGGCTGGATTCTCGCTGCTGGGCATAATTAAATACAATAAATCGTTGTCTTCATCAACGCAGTACGTCTTTGCTTCAGCATCGGCCAGGTTCAATATCTGGGTGTAAAGTTCACCGTCGACGAAGATCATCTCCCGGCGTCTGCTAATATCGGGATAATTCTCATGAGTGGCCCAAAGCCATACATTGTCCCCCCAATCGTACGGCCAGGAGTGTGTATACACTCCACCACCAATACTTTTCCAGGAATTCCAGATTTCCGAGCCACTTATAATTACTGTACCTGGCTCATCTGCTTCGATAACAACAGGCTCAAACCTGGTACCGGACTTGGTGAGCTGCAGGTTCGCTTCGCGGTATGTGCCTGGATGTATAAGAACTTTGGTGCCCGGCCCCGGAACAAGCTCAAGGGCCTTGCCGATAGTGACAACCGGTTCTTCTTGTGTGCCTGGATTGGCGTCATTGCCGACAAGACCATCAACGTGGATTACGGTTGAAGGACTTTTCCAATCGTAAATATCCCTGACGGCCCAAAGCTCATGTTCGAATTTGGCCAATTCTTCTACTTGTTCGGGGCTCAGCGCTCGGTCATAAATGCGAAATTCGTCGATGATTCCATCGAAATTTCTGTCGCCGCTATCCCACCCGCCGATCTGACCGCCCGCAAAGTTTGCTGGAAGGGCGCTGGAGAAAGTGCGATGGACATTCGGCTGTCCATTAACATAAAAATCAACTGCACCGGTTGTCACATCATACGCGACGGCCAGGTGAATCCAAAAACCTCTATATGCATCCCTAAAATGTGTTCCGGCGTGCTCTTCAAAACGGTAGTAAATACTATTGACTACTTCTGTGGAGACGTTACCGCCCGCATTGCCACAAACGGCGAATTCGAGGGTGCCATTGTCCTCGAATCTCAGCGAGATATTGCCGCTCTCGGAGCGGTTACAGCTATAGAGTGAACTGTAGCTTTGGGCTGTGAGCTGGTCGGGCTTAACCCACATTGCAATCGTAACGGTGCTCATTGGATAAATGGCTGGAACGCTTACATAATCATCAAATCCATCGAAGTCCAATCCCTCTGCATGACTGAACCTGCCTTCAATCCAATCGCATGCGTACATATTCGCCCGCTGTCCATGAAAGCCACTGCCTGAAGAGTCCGTGATTTTCGTCAGTTCGTTGTCATCATCCATTTTGTAATGCACTACAGGGCGGACAGCCCCTGCAGTACCTTCGCCGAGAAGTCTGATAGTGTTTTGGCCACCGCTACCGTTCATATCCAATCTGGCATCGTAGTCTCGTTCCTGGTCGGGATTGAACCTGACGATGACCGGAACCCTGTTTGGTTCTCCCGGCTCAACAGTAAAAGCCCCAATTGGAGAAAGTACCTCGAAATATTCATTATCCCGGCCAACAACTGCCATAGAGGCAACCTCAGCCGGTAGAAGATCGAAGTTCTCAAGGCAAAATTCTAATGATATTGCTTCGGTGGGCTCAACCTTGTTGAACCGCAATTCGGCAGGTGCGCTTACTGTAGCACCAAGCTGTCTCATAATGACCCTGCCATCATGTCCATCCTCGCCATTTAAACCAGAACCCGTTCCACCGTTACCAGCAGCCGCACTTATCTGGCCATTGTTTGTCAGGTCCGCATAGTAGTAAACCGCGATTTGTCCACCTCCCCCTCCTCCCCCTCCCCCTCCGACGCCGGCGCCGCTGTAGGAGCTGCCACCGTTACCGCCTTTGGCGGTAATCTGTGAGCCACGTTGGAGAATCACGGTCCCTTCTGCACAGAGCAGGACCAATCCCCCACTGCCGCCACCGCCACCTGAACGCCAGTTGGCATCTGGTCCCTGACCCCCATCAGCAAAGATTCGTCCGGTCGAGCGGATGTCAATATTGCCGCTCGCGCCTAGTTCGATAGCCCCGCCTCCAGCACCGGCACAGCCGCCGTCGGGTGGGCAACTGCCATAGTGATAACCGCCACCACCGCCGCTGCCACCGAGCAGGTTGACTTCCAGTTCATCTGCTGTGTTGTAGCTGGAGCCGCCGTAGCTGGGTAAACCGCTAAAAGTTCCACCGAATCCTCCCGGCGCACCGTAACCGCCACCACCGCCACCGTGCCAGGCCCAGAGTTGCTGCGGGTCGCCACCGGCGCCCGGCCCTTCGCCGGCAGTGGGAGCAGTATCTGCCCTCTGGCCTGTACCGCCATTTCCACCGCCCAGCCGGCCCAGACCGCCAGAAGTGCGTGTTCCGTTATCACCGCCCACGTCAAAAGTGGCGCCGACCGTCATATCGGCATGACTAAGAATTGCTATCGGCCGATCACCTGTCAGGGTCACCTCAACGCCGTTGGATATTGTGATGTTTGAGAAGCAAAAAACCGCGGTCTCTGTTGCCCTTCTCGTTTGGGCAATAACCCCGCTCTGTGCTGCTCTGCCATCAATCGAGAAAGTAACCCATGAGGTGTCGAAATGGATACTCTGGCCAGAAGAAAGATTGAGCTCGCCCCACGCATCAAAGTGACTGGGGATAAACCTCGCCCCCAGTACGTCTGTATAGTCTGGATAGGCTGCCACCTTAAAGCTCCAGACGTCTCCTTTCGAGATATTCGTGCCGTCGAATCCATCAATACGCCAGTAGTAGGTCTTCCCCCGCTCAACCTCTAAAGTACCGGTGGCCGGATAAAACACCTCGCTCTGGCGGCCTTTGTATATCTCCGGCGTGGAAGGCGTGGCCTCACTGATATCCTCGAAATCCTCTCCAAAATACACATCGTGCTCGATTGCATACGCTCCGGCAAGCCATTCAAGAACCACAGATGTGCTCGACAACGTACCGTTGTGAACTGGACTAAGCGGCTGAGCAATCTGAACACCGTCAATATGCAGGAAGCAAATCTTAACATAGCCGACCCCGCTGACAGGATCAATCGTCAGACGTCCATCAGTTACGGTTACTGTCACGTTATATTCGTCGAAGTTGTTTCCTGGAGGATAGGGTGTTGGGTCAAGGATTTTTACTCCCTCTACAATATACGAATTGGTCTGGTCCTTATAACCCGGATCTCCACCAACGATATACACATTATATGTACCTTGTGGCAGTGCTATCTCCCACGAGCCCGTGCCAGACCACAAGACCAAAGAGTTATTTGTATCATATCGCTGGTCAGGATGGATATCACGATCACGCGCACTATTTTTCTTATCCACGGTCCAGCCATAACTCCAGCCGTTGCCACGGTCACCGAACACATCGCCATAATCCGGCAGGTATCCCTCTGGCACCTCTCTTGAGCCTTGAGTTCTCGACTGAAAGTTAATCTTAACCGACGTTTGACCACTGGCAACATTGATAGTCAAACTAAAAGACAATAAGAGAATCAAGAAAATCGATCTTCTACACATCATAACTCTCCTTCGGTGGAAACTTGGTATAGACTGACTAATAATCATTTTTTTCTTTCCTCTTCCCGGACTTCCGTCTATCCAAGTTAATGTTCATTTGCTTGGCACCTTCTCCTTCTCTATCAACATCCTGATATGTCGTTACTGAAATGTGTAACAAACTGTTCGGGCTTAAAATCAACAACTGTTACATGAAAGTTATAACAAATATATCTTATCTGCGAGGGATCGCGTTTAAAGAATATATACAAGGTCACTCCGCATACAGTGTAT
>CAYGBH010000084.1:0-7082 GCA_964348055.1 uncultured Pirellulales bacterium | reverse complement strand
TTCAATGGCCGGTGCGATCTCTTGGGCAATGACACTGCCATTATTTCAATTTCGTCGTAGAGTGAACGGTAGGATGCTAATAAAGGAAATTAAAGACTTGACCGCGCGATCCATGACCGTAAGGTCGAATTACAATTGCGATAATCTTGATACCACGCAAGACTACCTATTGCTTTCGACCATATTCCTCAAAGTAACATATCTCTTTGAGGCGCTTGCGACCAGTAGCTTCTCGAAAAGCCGTCTTTGAGGCCGGATATCCCAACGGTACCACCATAACAACTTTAACGTCATCCGGCACACCGAGAATCTTGCCCACCTTCTTATCGTAAAACGCGCCAATCCAGCACGTTGCCAATCCTTCATTTCTGGCTGCCAATATAAGATGGTCAATTGCAATAACCGTATCTCGCCACCCGGCATCATCTTGCCAAGGCTCGTAACCGCTGCTACACTCGACTGAGCAACAGACCAAAACTACCGGAGCCTGTGCAACAAAATCTTGCTCATAGCATGCACGGGCTATCTTCTTTTTCCTTTGTTCGTCCTTAACAATTACAAATCGCCACGGCTGGGCGTTACCACCAGAAGGCGCAACTCTTGCAGCTCTAAGTACCTGATCAAGAACGTTGTCAGCAATGGCTTTCTTCAAATAGCGCCTGATACTACGTCTTGTATTTATCACATCATAAAATTCCATTTTCTTTAGTCCTCAAAATTGTATTGTAGATTGGTAAATAATTTCTGTGCCGTCAAAGTACAAGCTGTATCATCACATCTAACTATTTCTGACCGTATCTCAAAAGCACTGATTCTTTTCATAGCTCTGTCTTTATCATAGGGACTAATCCGACTGCGCTTAACAGCTTCCGCCAAAGTTGCTATAGTTTTATCGTATGTCAGCCGATCAACAGGATATGGGGTTGCATCTTTACCACCGTGAGCAAATGAATACCGAGCAGGATCCTCATACGAAAGCTTGGCTCCATAGATAACCTCTGCAACCAATGCCAGAGCTCGAATCGTCTTCGGTCCCACCCCTTGACATGCTAAGAGCTTTTCATAGCTTTCGGGCTTTTTTTCGCAGAGCTTGTAAAGGATCTTTTCTAAATAGCGGCTGCGACAAAAATCTTCACAAACAACAGGGTGGGCCTTAAATTCAGTGTCCTCTAATCTTAGCAACGTTAGTTGTTGGTCTTTGTATTTTAGACTGATCATCTTGCTTAAGTGGGATGAATGCTTACGCAAAATCTCAATATCTTTCATCAGGGAATGATACCCTGAGGAAGTGAATTCTACACTCAAATCTCTAGCACCCTCACTATCACGCGCAATAAGATTCAATGAAGGCTGCCGTTTTGCCGCAGTAACAATACCAGTGTGAGGTTCACATACCAGGTCTTCAACATTATCAGAAAACCAGTGATAACGTCGGGCTGAGACATTAGCCTGATTCATACCCTGTTGCACAACTGCCCAAGAACCATTTTTCGTAAAGAAAAAACTGTGATGATAGATCTGATATCCATCCTGGATGAGCGAGCTATCCACCTTGGCACTCATCTTAGAATTATAGACCAGGTTATCCGCGCACATACCTGGCAAACTCAGCCTATCTGCCCAAACGGTGATCTCATCAGGAGTCTTGCGAGATGTTTTACCCTTTCCACCGCAGATAAAAACACCAAGCTCTTTTTCCTCGCCTCGAATCGCTTCTTTCAACGCTGCGGTCAATATCGTTGTAAGCCCCGATGCATTCCAATCGAATGCCAAGACCGTACCTAACGATTGAAACCACACAGGATCTGCGATTCTGCGTATAAACTCATCCGGGCCGAACTCCTCTACCAGTACTCTTGTCATTTCCCGGCCCAGCTTGACCATCCTTTGAAATAACCACCTGGGGCACGTACCTGTGTCTAAAGTAAATGTGGCGATTCCTCTTTGCATAAGTTCCAGTTTACCTTTTCACCATCATCAAGTCAACTTCTGGAAAACCAGATACTGCGGTGGCACACAATCAGTCAGCCATATGCCGCTACTTGAAAGATAAAACTCATGCCCATCCGAATGCATCCGACCCGATTGGACCTTTAGTACTATTGGCTTTCCGTGACGCTGACCAATGCCCATCGCTGTGTCAAAGTCTGGGGACAGATGGACATACTGTCGATTTCCTTTAGTCAGACCATTAGAACGGATTGCTTTTAAATTCCTTAAGGCCGTGCCGTGGTAAAGCACATCCGGCGGTACTGCTGGGCTGTAACTTAGATCGACCGTAATAGAATGTCCATAGTTTGCCCGAATCCAAAGACCGTCATCGCTAAAAGAAAAACGCTGCTTATTGCTCTGCCTTACTACTGTTCTTAGTTCATCCAGCGTTATCTTAAAACCGCTAAGTTCAGCTCCTGTTAGCAACTCTGATATATCAGCCCAGCCCTCGCTACCCAGTTCAACACCTATACTATCTGGATGATGCCTCAGAACATAACTCAAGAATTTACTGATTTTTGTTTTCCTATGCTTATCCATAACGATCTGATTCTATATACAATTGAGCTTTTACGGAAGTTTTCTCGCGTAAAACAAATGCCCGCCACAGCAGCAATCAGAAGCACCAAAACCAAGCACAGCCAATTCGAACACTCCGCCAAGCTCTTTTGCCAACTTACATTCATGTTCCCGAGGACCGGGAACAATTACAGCTCCAAGCATCTTAGCTTTCACAGACAAGTAATCAATGTGCCACCGAAGAAGCTTGTCCTTCCGAGCGTGACGCTCCAATCTATCTGATAGATTCCTCTGAGCGCTCCCAACATAAAAATAAAAACCTTCGTGGAAAACACGCCTTCCAAGTTTGCCCACAGCAATCCTCTGCCTGCTGCGGAGATAAAATACTGCGATATAAACTCCGCTTTCCAATACTGCAATCGCTCCGTCAGATTGTCAGGTATTTCTACAGTTCATCTGATTGGTTTCTATTGACATTTTACAACCACAGTGAAGACACTCAACCTTTTCTTGCTCTCCTGATTTTACAGTTGCTCTATCCACAGGAAGCTGTGCCATTCTTTGCCGCTGCATTTTTTGGCAAGCTATTTACCTTTCTCTGAATAAAGCCATATGCTACTTTCCGGATTCACGAAGTCGTTGATGAGTCTATTTTCGATATCAACCAGTTACTCTTTGCCGTATATTTTAATAATTGGCAACAGATGCGGCCCTTTATCTTTTTTCCATCATTACACTTCCGTCATAAGAAAATGACAGGGGTCAGAGCTCTATCCTTGCTTAAAGCTCATACTTGACTCACAACCTTTTCAGCCCTAAGATTGGACCGTGTAGATTTCAAATACAGAAGCTTATGGAACCAATTATCACAATATCTGCCCTTGGTGACAACTATATCTACCTCTATTGTTACCATCGGGATAATGCATTCGTTGTCGACCCGGGCAATGCTACAGCTGTGCTCAAGGTACTTGAAAAACACTGTCTGAATCTCACCCATGTGCTCGCCACGCATCGCCATTTCGACCACACCGCAGGTATAGAAGACCTTAAAAAGAAAACCGGCTGCGAGATAAACCGTGGGGAAAAAGCCGGAATGCTCGAAATCGCCAATGTGAATGTACAGGTTATCGCAACACCCGGCCACACTCAAGACTCAGTCTGTTATTATGTGCAGCCTTTCCAAGACAACAAAGGTATTCTGTTTACAGGAGATACTTTATTTATAGGAGGCTGCGGCAGACCTATCGAATGTGATGCTTCGACCATGTGGCATTCCCTACAGAAAATCACAGCTTTACCTGATGATACACTCATCTATCCCGGCCATGATTACACAGAGGAAAACTATGAATTTGCGCTCACCATCGAGCCAAATAATCCAGTTGTAAAGCTCCGCCTTGATGAGCTCAAGCAGGCCCAGAGACAAGGCTTTGGGTTCCCGCCTTGCGGGGTACCTCCAACGGTTCCGTCGACTATGTTGCAGGAAAAAACAACCAATGTGTTTCTCCGGGCTAATACAGTGGAAATCAAAAATGCTCTCAATATGCCCAACGCTACCGATGCAGAGATTTTCACGGAGCTGCGAAGTAGAAAAAATCTATTCGGATAACGGCAGCTGCGCTGCCTTACAGGCTAAACAAGGGCTCTGCACTCAATTATCCTCGACTGATGTTCAGTACCATCTTCATCCACAGGGGTGTACACGAATGTTACCCGCCGTCGTTCGTCAGGGGCGGCCCCAGTAACAACATCCCAAGCTGTCTGCTTCTTTCTGTTATTTCTGGGCTTTGAATTTTCTGACGAACTCAGCTGTTAGATCAATATACTTGTAACCATGCTCAAACGTCGCCTCAATGTGGCTGAACTCTGCCAGCTCGTTGAACGTCGAGATGTGCAGCCAGTCGGGGTTGGAGCTCATCGCTGCCTCGAAGGTGCCTCGGTAGTAGGCCCCATCGGGATCGTCAGGGTAATTCACACCAAACTTGGTCCGGTCTTTCCATCCTGCACCTTTGAAACCGCCCTTCTTGGTCTTGCGGGTCGGATTCCTGGTTTCGTCGTAGCCCGGCGAAATTGTGGCATGATGCTGCGCCGCCTTGCCGTTTGCAAAACCCCGCGACTTGTTGTAATCGTCGATGTGCCCACGCATTGTTTTCATGAAGTCTGCCAGCTGACAATCCTCGATATCCACCAGAGTGTATTCCTCGAGGGAACGGAATGATCCCAGGTACTCCTTTCCTTTGCCATTTTGATAGCTGCCGGACATGATAGGAAAGGCGTTGATCCCGGCTTTTTTCAGTCTGTCAAACACTCCCTGCCATTCTGCCGGTGTATGCGCCCAGGCCGTCCAAATCATTACTACCGGACAGCCTTCCACCTTCAGCATGGCGGGATGGTCCTTGTATCGGTTCAAGAAGTAAAACAAGTCGTGATTTATAGTCTTCAGTGGGGCCCGGCCATGTTCGTAATCGATAGTGATCTTCAGATTGTGTTCGACGGCTTTCTTAAAAATAATATCCAGGGTATCATTCAGACCATTCGTTTTGGTGTCATACCACCAGGACACAGCCAGGGCGTCAATCAGGGCGCGGTTCATCTGCTGCATATGCTTTTCAATAATGGTGGGGTCCCAGGAATTGTAGGCGCCTACTAGTGGGTGCAGGCCCTCCAATCCTTCCTTGCGCCCCCCTTCTGCCGTAGTCTTAATCCAGTTATTTTCGTTAAACCAGATGTAGTAATAGGCCAAGACTACCTTGTCTGTAAAAGCAAAGCCCCTGGATGAGTTTGCAGCCGTTACGCAGAGACCAATGCCTGTGATCGGCCCAAAACATACTATTATGAATGACAACACTACCTTCTTCATCATCTGCTCCTTATCTTTCGTGGTCTTTGCCCTCTTCAATGCGAGGGGTTTAGCGACACAAATGCCCTGATGTATATTGTATCCGGATAGGATTCTCAGTTGAGACGTTATACGTATCCGCACCTTGACTTCTCTTTGTTCCCGCAGCCAACCTTGATTTCTGTGAGAATCTCCTTAGATTGCCACGCCAAAACCCAAGTTCAAGAGTTTGACAAACGAAGCGGCCGGCGGTATCATTTCAGTTAGTTTTTCAAGAGTTGGCAATTGTACATAAACCCTTTTGAAAAAACAAGGACGGGATTTTTAGGAGAGACACCCGATGGCTACCGGACTGCGGCTGTCAAAGTGCGGCCGGCTGTTCATCCTCACGATTGAATGTCGCGTAGGCTGTTTTCAAGGAGAAAGAAAATGAAGACATGGTTTGGACTGCTGAGCGTGTTCCTTTGTTGCTACACGGCGATTGCCGACGATGCCGTCCCCGAGTTGTCCAGGCACCTTGCCAAGACGCCGGCCTTGGTCGTCGTGGTTTGCGGAGGGGATGAGGGAGACTTGCCGACGATTGCCCGGCTCATTAAGCAGACCCCGTGGACGGTCTTCTGTAAGGGCACTACTTCCTCTGGTCTGGACAAGATTCGCGATTGGGCGAGGAACAAAGGGCTCTTGGGAGGACGGGTGTGTGTGGTCGATGACAAAGGCCCGTCACTCTGGCTGGCGGGAGATTTGGCCGACGCCGTGTGGGTGGCGCCGGGGGTGGACAATCCGCCGTCCGAGAAAGAAATCATGCGAGTGCTGCATCCCGGTGGCGTCTGCATCGCTTCGGGGAAGGTTGTCACCAAGTCCCCTCAAGCCGGCGTGGATGAGTGGCGCCATCCGTACCATGATCCGGACAACAACGTGGTCTCGCGAGACAGGGTGTCGCGATTGCCAGGGGAGTTGCGTTTTCAGACGTATCCGGTATTTGCGGCGATGCCTAATCAGACGCTTTTTGCCGGTGGGCGGATTTTCTTCTTCTCAGGGCATATCGCATTCCACGAGCGCGAAGAACCGCTGCTGAATACACTGACAGTCCTCAACGCGTACAATGGCCTGCGCCTGTGGAGTCGTCCGCTCGACCCGGACTACGTCGTCCACAATGTCGCGAAGCTGGCGACCAACAGCGAGGTGGTTTTTGCCGAGGGCGGAACCCTCTGGATGCTGGACGCAGCGACCGGGCGGGAGCAAGGCAGGTTCAGAGTCCCTGCCAGGGCAATAGCAGCTGGCGACACGGACTGGAAGTGGATCGTACAGCAGAAGGACACGCTCTGGGCTGCGTTCGGCCCGCCGGACGCCCATGTTGCTCCTCACAAACAGAAAAGGCAAATGGGCCACTGGCCCTGGAACGTGGCTAACGAGCAGTACCGAAGTATCACTAACAACTTCGGCGCGGCCAGAAGACTGGCGGCCTTTCAGTATCCCAAGATGAAGCTGCTCTGGAGCGTCAGCGAGCCGGAACCGTTCGACGCTCGGGCCCTGTGCATGGAAGGGGGCCGCATCTTCGAATTGGCGCCGGGCAGGTACATGGCCGCTCGCGACGCCGCCACTGGCAAGCAGTTGTGGCGTCGCACGCCTGAAACATCCAAAGAACTTTTCGACGCCATCGGCAGTTCCCTCAAGCGCCAGGGTTGGGGCTTGGGATGGGCCACCTACTGTTGCGCGCGGGCGGGCGGCG
>CAYGBH010000083.1:0-12480 GCA_964348055.1 uncultured Pirellulales bacterium | reverse complement strand
CGGGAATTCCTGAGGTCCTACTATGCTTGTACCACCTTTGTCGATGCCCAGATAGGAAAGGTCGTTCAAGGTCTGCAGGACAACAACCTGATTGCTGACACTATCATTATGGTTTTCGGAGACCACGGTTATCACCTGGGCGAACACGGGTGGTGGAACAAGAACACGGTTTTCGAGCGGTCTCATCGGCCTCCTTTGATAATGGTGGTACCCGGTGAAACGCCGGTAGGGGACACCTGTCACGAGATAGTAGAGTTCGTGGATTTCTTTCCCACCCTGGCCGACCTGTGCGGCCTGACCGGTGCGCCCGAAGATCTGGAGGGCATCAGCTTTCGGGCGCTGCTCAACGACCCTGCTACGCCCTGGAAAGAGGCCGGGTATATTCAGGTTAAGCGGGGCAGTATCTTCGGCAGGGCCGTTCACACTCAGAGATGGAGGTATGTGGAGTGGGACCAAGGCAGGCGGGGGACCGAACTTTATGACCATAACACAGACGCCGGCGAGTACTTCAACCTTGCAGACCATCCGGAGTATACCGACCAGATCGAATACCTCAGGAATCTTTTACACACAGGCCAGCCCCCCTTCCTGCCTTCGACAGAAGACAAGGGGGCGAGAGCCACAAGGCGCACCCGACGACAGTCCGTCGAGAAGGGTATAATGAATCGCTCAGTTTTCTTCATTCGCTTTAACATCAATAAAATCCACTACAAGGTCCCAGTAAGAACCTGACGGCTCATCAAACCCTACCTCCACTTTGTGGATGCCTTTACCAAGCGACACAACATCAGAATAATCCTGGTAAGCTGAAGATTGAACTTGCCAACGGGTAACTTGTGTATCATCCAAGTAAAGTACGAGCTCCGGCCAACGGAGCAATCGTTCAAATCTATTTAGCACAGCCTTTGTCCGGACAGTGAATATCACGTCACCTGAGTCTGGGACAAAAATTGAGGAACCGATTCGGATACCTTCTTTAGGAATCCTGCATTCGGAAGGGCTTTCTGCTAATGCACGTTCTTCCCAGACCATTTCTTCGGCTTCCAAACGAACAGGAACAACAGGGCGATGACCAGAGGATTCCCAGCGAAGGTCGTTCACTGCAGCAGGTCCAATCACATCAATAAAATCGTACCCATAATCGTATCCGGCCGGGTAGTAGCCGCCCGGGTCGGGAACAATTTCCTGGCCCGGCTCAATCTGTGTACCTTCATGCCATTCATTCCAAGTCTCGATAAGAATGAATCGGTAGTTCTCCCTATTCGCGATGATATCATTCCACGCTGATGTGAACTCGCTCAACGAGCGCTCCAGACGGGGGCTCTCGTCAATCCCCCAAAACCCAGGAGATATCCAGGCTGAGTCATCCACGTTAGGAAGTGTATCGGTAAGGCCCTGATAGAAGATGGGGCTATAAGAATGAACTGAATCCCATGTGTCCGGTGCACTTGCTCCATCTCCATTCAAGTAAACATCGTATCCACCAGAGGCTAACATAGCTTTTGCATTACGCCACCGGCTGGCCGCCTCTTCACCACCCGCCACGTAGACAAATACGAGCCACTTACCGTCGACCTTGGCATAGTTGCGTGTCGGACCGTAATTATCAATAACGTACTTGATATCGTTGTAGATTTTCTGTGGAGAAGGGTCACCATATCCCTCCGGCTCATAATAAATGCACCATTGGACGCTCTTACACACCCTAATGGCTCTGGCAAATGCAGCGTCTTCGTAGCCGCCAATTCCCCACCAGCTTGCGATAGCGATGTCAATACCGGCGCGGGCCATGCCTCTATCCTGCCATCGCAAGAGCTCTGTGTCTGAACTGTCGTACAACTGGACGCTCGGGTTCCATGTGGAATCCGGATAGTTGGGAAGGTAATTGGCAGACCATGTTTTTGGTGGGTCACTCCCTCCCTCCCAATGATTCCACAAACCGCTGGTAGTGGGATTTCCATACCATGGGTAGAGAAATGTAGCGATGATGTCGTCTTTGCTTTCTGCCTGGTTATCGAAGACAATCGGCTCAGGCACGTTAGGGTATTCTGCCACACGTCGAACGTCATTGATGTTGGGCTCGCCGACTCGGTCAAACAGTCTGACGAATCCCCTGTAGGTGTCGTCCGGCACATAATGCTTCACCCACGCCGCGGCATATCTGCTGGCATCTTCAGCCAGAACACGAAGACCGCTACGGGATGTTGGCCGTTCGGATTGCCATGTTTCGGTTAACCCCCAATTGACCCCATCAACAGTAAAAGCCACCTCGTCTTGAGTGTCCCAGGGACCGCTGGCGGCATTGAAGCCCAGTATATCGATCGAACCATTATTCCCCCAATCGGTCCGAGTACCGTCTGAGTGACCCTGGTAACACATGGGAATGTCCGCGTACCAGACTATCTTGCCACCTGCATCAAGATATAGTCGAAGCGTACATCTAGACGACATCGACTCTACCACAGTATCCGGGGCGATGTCCTGGCAGAACACAACCACACTTGGCATGCCATCGGCGATGCGAGCATCCATCCACGTCTTGAGTTGGTCGGCGTCGAGAATCTTGTAGCCGTCAAACTCGAAAGCGTCCCGCAGGGACCGGCCATGAGTAAAGCATGTTGGATATCGCACGTCCCAGTAGGCAGCGCGGTCCCAAAAAAAATCTGGCTCAGCGTACGAAGCTGACGCACTCATCAGCACCATCAATCCGACAGCAAGCAATACAGGTAGCGGTATCGTTAATTTACCGCTTTGATAGAGAGGCCCTGACAGACCAAAAGCTTCGCTTAAACTACGCATTTTTGGTCATCCTCCAGTCCAGTCCATCAAGGATGGGCTGGGAGACGATTAGAAGTTATTGTTCAAATATTCCGGCTTGCCGTCATCACTGTCGTATCTTGTCGAATCCTCGCTGTCTGCATTGATTCTAATTCGCTCGATACGCTCGGCCTTTTTCGTGGCCCCGTCAATGGCAACTAAAATTGCATTCATTTTCACATCGTCGGTTGCTATTTCAAACGGGAATGGCATCTGTGTTCTGAACGACTTTAAGACGCTCTCGAGCCCTCGCCCGAGGACCGAATCGTGCGCCCCGGTCATACCGATATCAGTGATATATGCGGTACCTTTGGGCAGTATCCTTTCATCTGCGGTTACAACGTGGGTATGAGTGCCGAAACACAGGCTGACCCTGCCATCGAGATGATAACCCATAGCGACCTTTTCACTGGTGGCTTCGGCGTGGAAGTCAACGATTATGATGTCGGCCTCCTGCCCGACTTGCGGCAGGATTCTGTCAACAGCATTATAGGGGCAATCGGCCGGTCTCATAAAGAGACGACCTATCAAACCGACGACCGCTATAGTCGGTCCTTTATCGGTTTTATAAACTGCAAATCCTTTGCCGGCTGCACGCTCGGATAAATTCGCAGGCCGGACAATATTCTCGGCTGTCTCCAGCGTCGCGATTATATCTCTTTTGCGGTAAGTGTGGTCACCTAATGTAACCAGGTTTACCCCGTACCGCAGTAACTTGTCATGGATTTGTGGGGTCAGACCGGAGCCGCCGGCGGCATTTTCAGCGTTGGCTATTACGCAATCAACACCCAGCTCTTTGACCAATGGCTTCAGCTTATCGGCAACAATACGTCTACCGGGCCGACCCACTATGTCACCAATACAAAGAACATTTAATTTCATGATATCTGTCTCGTGACTTGTGGTTTGGTTCCTTATTCACGACTCTTTACCTGGCATACTCGACGCAGCGGACCTCTCGCAGCAGTGTTACCTGGATTTCGCCGGGATAGGTCATCTCGTCTTCGACCTTGATGGCAATCTCACGCGCAATTTTCATCGCCGCTTCATCATCAACCTCATCGGCGCTTACAATCACCCGGATTTCCCGGCCGGCCTGAATTGCGTATGCGTTTTCGACACCCTTAAAGCTGCCGGCGATTTCCTCAAGCTTTTCCAGTCGTTTAATATATCTTTCGAGTGTTTCTCTTCTGGCGCCGGGGCGCGAAGCGCTGATTGCATCGGCGGCAGCTATCAGCGGAGTATAAGGGTTATCCGCAGGGATATCGCCGTGATGGCCCGCGACGGCATTCAGCACAATGGACGATTCGTTGAAGCGTTTGAGATAGTTTGCGCCTATAGTGGGATGGTTGCCTTCAACGTCGTGGTCGATGGCCTTGCCGATGTCGTGCAACAGTCCCGCACGCCTTGCCACTGAGCCGTCCAGCCCAAGCTCATCGGCCATAACCTGAGCTAAAAAAGCAACTTCAACGCTGTGGCGAAGCACGTTCTGGCCATAACTTGTTCTGTAACTCAAAGCACCAATCAAACTGAGTATTTTATTGCTCAATCCTCTTATGTTGGTCTCGACGGCGGCGTCTCTACCGAGCTGTAAGAGCTTATGGTTGACGTCCTTTTTGGTCTGAGTGACAAGTTCCTCGATTCGAGACGGATGTATTCGTCCGTCCTGTATGAGCCGTTCCATCGAAAGACGAGCAACCTCACGCCTGACGGGACTGAAGCCGCTGACAACGATCATTCCAGGAGTGTCATCGACGATGACATCTACGCCGGTAGCTTTTTCAAACGCGCGAATATTGCGTCCTTCTCTACCAATAATTCGGCCTTTCATATCGTCATTCGGGATATCGACGGTCGAGACAGTTACTTCACAGGTCTGCTCAGCGGCGTAACGCTGAATGGCGGCACTTATTACTTCCCGGCTTTTTTCGTCAGCAGTTTCGGTGGTTTCTTCAACCTTACGTTGAATCAAAGCTGACATCTCGTGCTCACACTCGTCTTCGAGCCGCTTTAACAGCAACTCCTTGGCCTCATTAATGTCCATTGCGGTGATTTTGAGCAGTTGATTCTTCTGCTGTGCCATCACAACAGAAAGCTGTTTTTCCCTGACGCCAACATTGTGCAGTCTCCTGTCGATCTCTTGTTCCTTCTGTTTTAATCCTTTTTCCCGCTGCTGGAGCAACTCGACCTGACGGTCAATAGCATCCTCGCGTTTGGTCAATCTCATTTCGGTTTCATGCAACTCTGCACGGATTTTATCAGCCTCAGATGTGAATTGCTCTCTCTTCTTGATGGCCTCTGCGGCGGCATCAATCTGAGCGGATTTAATTATGTTATCCGCTTCTCTTTTGGCGCCTTCCCTCTGCCGCTGCATCTCTTGCTCGAAGGTTTTGGCCTTTGCTCTGGAAATCATCTGGTAAATGATTGCAGCCAGACAGATTCCCAGGAGAAAACCAAAAATTATCATCAGAGCAGGCTGGTCCCAAATTGTCATTATTATGGTACTCATAATTCCTACCTTTCTCTTTCAGTTGTCATAGAATTAAGAAAATCACTCAAAGAGACAGATTGTGGGTTTTCCGGTAGGAAAGTCTAAAAGCAATGGCTGTGAGTTACGAAATCCTTTTCGCCAGAGTGCAAAATCAGCTACTTGTAGCCAAAATTTCCTGTAACCGTGGCATTTTTGGCGTTATGAAATTTACTTTTTTCTCGCAATTGGCTGATCTTATGCTCAATCCCAATACTCCCTCATAGGTAAGCGAACGCTCTTTCAAGCAGATTTCGTTTCACGCTAAATTCACTTTTCAGCGCCACATCAAAGGTCCAGAATCGAGTTTTTGCTCTCGCTTTACAACAGGCGCTGAAAGCGTCTTTACGACTTAACTACCATTAGAGAGGGCTTATAAGCCTTCTCCCTTTACCCGTACCTTTGCAAACCAACGATAAAATCCCCAAGAAGATACGGGAGCACCCATAATCCTATTCGTCATCAGCTGCTTACTTTGCATTATGGTATGGTATTTTGGTAGATTGGTCAAGAAAAAAACACAAATTAGCTGATTTGGGGTTCCTAAAATCCTATCGAGAACCCAGCGGCCAAAAAGGGCCAGCCAGGGTCGGACCTGCACCGGCATTTCGACATTTAGCTCTTAGGAATTCTGGGGGGAATCCTTATAAGTTCTTCTCAATACAGGGCTTATGCTGTTTCTGCCGCAGCTTCAAAAATTGACAAAAACCAGCAAAAATTCGTAAAAATTTCAAAAAATTCACAAAAATCCGTAAAAAAACACGCTTTTTGATCAAAATTTAAAATACAAGTTTTGCTGCCAACCCTTCGAGTTTTTTGGGCCATTTCCGGCTTTGACACAAAGTCTCCTGTTGGTAGTTCAACCTACGAACTGGCGACCTGTGGCTCGTGATTTACGGTTCCTGGATTGTGAGCGTACGAGCACAGGTAAACAAGTTCCGCGTTTTTGCATAATCTTGTCGAAAAGGCATGCATGATTGTCAATTTGTCCAGGGGTTTTCCTTGACGGAAAGGTGGCTAATCTGGTATAAACAAGATTGTTGGAATTTGCGGGTTTTCGATCTTCCAGCAGGCGAAATTTCTATAGCTTGTTTGGGATTTTCACTTTTAAGTTACCCGTCCATCTCAGGCTTTTGAACGGGACCCTAAACGCGATAAAGAACGTTTGGGAGGGCTCCCATTTTGCGACTTATTGCAAAATGAGGCCCGATCCCAACGAAGGAGGTAGAATCAAGTCGTAACAAATTGTCTTGGGCAGATAACGGATAGAATGTAGCGAACGTAAAGATTGTTATCGGTCGTTTTTAACTCAACTCTCTTTTTTGAAAGGGGGATTATTATGTGTAGGAAATTGATTCTTTTAATGTCTTTTGTTGTGGTACTGGGTCAGGCTGTGGGTGTGACGAAAGCGGATATCACCGCAGGCCTGATTGGCTACTGGCCGTTTGACGAGGCATCGGGTACCACGGCCGCCGATGTTACCGGCAACGGCAATAACGGCACCTTCAATGGCAATGTGGAGTGGGTGCCCGGTGTGATAGATACGGCTGTGCATCTCGACACGGCCGGTGAAAGAGTCGTGATTGGGCCCCTTGATCCCACGGCCGCCAACAATGCCATGACTCTGGCGGCCTGGATAAACTGGGAGGGTCAGGGTCATAGTATCACCCACCAGGGCATCTTCGGTAAACGTCAGGGATGGGAGCCCCCCGACGGTATCAAGTGGTTCTGGGAGGCCACGCCAGCCGGCGATCTCGTGTTTCGAGTCGGAGGTAGTCAGGCTTTGGCCTGGGGTAATGGGCTCATCGCCTCCTATCCGAATGAGTGGATTCATGTGGCACTGACCTGGGACAACGGCGCCGCAGTGCAGTATGTCAATGCCGAGGAAGTCGAAAGTGGGAATATTACTTTTAGAGATACCGCGGACGCCACCATCGTATCGATCGGTTGCGTGTCTGCTACGAACAATGAAACCTTTGTGGGCAGCATGGATGAGGCCCGCATTTACAACCGGGCCTTGACAGCAGAGGACATAGTGGAGCTGTTTGAGTGGAAAGGTGGCCCGCCGGCGAAGGCCCGCAAGCCAAGCCCGGCTGACGAGGCAACAGATGTGCCACGAGACGTGGTCCTTAGCTGGAAGCCGGGAGAATTTGCGCCCTCGGTCAATGGGCATAAAATTTACTTGAGCGAGAACTTCAATGACGTCAACGATGGCATTGGTGGTATCACCCTGGATGCCAACAGCTATGCTCGGCCCCAACGCCTTGATTTCAACAAGACTTACTACTGGCGCGTCGATGAGGTCAATGGCCCGCCCGATTTCACCGTACACGAAGGTAACCTCTGGAGTTTTACAACCGAGCCAATTGCTTATGCCATCGGGAACATAACTGCTACAGCTTCCAGCAGTGACGTAGGTAAAGGACCTGAAAATACAGTCAACGGCTCGGGACTGGATGACAGTGGCTTACTGCACGGCAAAGAAGCTGACGACAATATGTGGCTGAGTGGTACTACAGGACCACAGCCAACTTGGATCGAATATGAGTTCGACAGGGTTTACAAACTCTATGAGCTGTGGGTATGGAACTCGAATGAGAGCTTGGAGCCGGTCATCGGTTTGGGGTTCAAAGATGTTTCCATTGAATATTCGGTCAACGGCACCGACTATACGACGTTGGGTGCTACTCACGAGTTTGCCCGGGCGCCTGGCGCATCCGACTATGCACACAATACAACTGTTGATATGGGCGGCGTAGCAGCAAAATATGTCAAGCTCACGGCTAACAGCAACTGGGGAGGCATCCTGAATCAATATGGTCTCAGCGAGGTCCGCTTCTTCTATATACCTGTCCATGCAAGAGAGCCCTACCCGGATTCCGGGGCGACAGATGTGGACGTGGATGTGACCCTTAGCTTCAGAGCGGGCAGAGAAGCGGCCCAGCACGATGTGTACCTCAGCACTGACGAGCAGGCTGTGGTAGACGGTAATGCTCCTGTTACTACCATGACCGAGACCAGCTATGGTCCCTTATCGCTTGATTTAGATATGACTTACTACTGGAAGATTAACGAGGTCAATATGGCCGAGACCCCCACAACGTCGGAAGGTGACGTCTGGAGCTTTACGACACAACAATTTTTGGTCGTGGACGATTTTGAGAGCTACAATGACCTTGACCCCGGTGACCTGGCGAGCAAGAGGATATTTAACGTGTGGTTAGATGGATACGGCGTCCCGACAAACGGCTCTATCGTTGGTTATGAGAATGCTCCTTTCTGCGAGCGGACTATCGTCCACGGCGGTAAGCAGTCGATGCCGCTGGCCTACAGCAACACCGGCGGCGCAGCATATTCAGAGGCAGAGCTGACGCTGACGCCGGCGCAGGATTGGACCGTGAGCGGCGTTCGAACACTGGGGCTGTGGTTCCACGGTACTGCGGGCAACACCGGGCAGTTGTATGCGAAAATCAACGGCAACAAGATTCCATACGATGGACAAACCAGTAACATAGCGCGGGCAGGGTGGCGACCTTGGAATATTAACTTGACAGCATCAGGCCTGAATCTTCAGAGTGTCGGCAGCCTGGCCATCGGCATTGACGGCCACGGCGCCAGCGGCACATTGTACATTGACGATATCCGGCTGTATGGACAGACGGCGGCTCCCAGTGAGCCCGGTCTCGTGATTGTTCCAAAGACGTCCGTCGCACCGATCATCGATGGCGAGTTGGACGGCGTCTGGCACAACGTCGGCGAGACGAGATGCCTGATCACCGACATGATCAATACCGCCAGTGCCCCTCCCGAGAGCTGGTACGACCTGTTTGGTACTTTCAAGACTATGTACGATGCAAACAACTTCTACATCTTCGTGGAAGTTCAAGACAGTGTCATTGACTACGAGTTCTCAAACTGGCAGGGCGATGGCGTCGAGATCTACTTCGACGGCGACAACAGCAAAGGCAGCAGCTACGATGGTGTCAACGACAACCAGATCCGTATCACTGTGGACGACGTGGAGCTGACGGATATCGATAGTAGTCTACCTGTCGATGGGGCGGCATTCAAAGTGTTGCTAACCGATTTGGGCTACAACATCGAAGCATCCTTCCCTCTGGAGGTACTGCAGATATACCCTTCGGAGGACCCTGAGCCGGTATTTGACGCCAATGGCGTTGAAATCTCCAGTGGAATTGCCCCCAACAACATCATCGGATTCGAAGTGCAGATCAATGACAATGACTCTGGCGGTGGTCGTGAAACCATCATGCGTTGGCATAGCGACGACAATAATTCCTGGCAAAACCCCAGCCTGTTCGGGGAAGCACGACTCGTCAGCCGAACGGTCGGCGACATGCTGGACGTGGACAGGGTCACTTTTGACCTCAACGTCGACGGTGTCATGGAAGCCGGATGGAAATCCCTTCCCGAAATCACCTGCAACAAGTACGTCCTGACCAATTCCGACCCGAACAAGCAGACTGATTTCACCGATGCTCGTTTTTCGTTCCGCGCCGGTTGGGATGACGCGAACATCTACTTCTTCGTCAGCGTCATCGATGACATGTACTACGACCTGCAAACCAATCATCAGGCCGATGGTATTGAGCTATTCTTCGATGCCGATAACAGCAAGGGCACGACCCGCGAAGATGGCCGGTACGACGCGGTGGATGATGTGCAATTGCGGATCAACCATGCGGACTTGACTCCGGCCGATATCGACATCACCGGTGGCCAGTGGGGCCCTGCCAATGTCACCAAAGACAACATCGACTTCGCAGTCGTGGACACCTGGATTGGCTACGACATTGAGTTCGCCATTCCGCTGGCCGACCTCGCGATTCCGGCTGTGAATGGTCACGTCTTTGGATTCGACATTGGCTTGAACGATGCCGATGAAGACATCCGCGATAACATCCGCAAGTACTGGAGCGGCAACAATGACAACTGGCGTTATCCGGCCCTGTTCGGCGAGGCCGTGCTGATGGGCGGCAAATAAGCCGCAGGTCCCCTGGCCTGGTGTAAGCTTGACAACAACGCTGACGACAGCTCGGGCAACGGTCACCGGTGGCGGTGGGAACGCCTTCAACGGAAGTGCGAGTGAGGCACCGCTGCTGCATATAAGCTATCAGTAAAGTTGCGGCGCAACCCACCCTGGCAGCTGGGGCCAAATAGGTAGGTGGCCCTTCAGGTAGCCGGCACAATAGTGTTGGCTTGGTGCAGACTAAGTCCGCCATAGGCGGACGTCGGTTCGGGGCCTATGCCAAATCAATCGGTATAGGCCCTTTTTAATTGATTATTGACTATTGGTTATTAATAAATGATTACGTCTGAGATTATCAGTTGTCCCTTCGGCTACCCCTTCGACTTCGCTCAGGGCCTCGGCTTATTCAAAGCTAAAGGCTTATTCTAAATACCGGAGGAAATTGCCTCATATCGCTACGCGATGTTCGTAATGACAAGCAGAAACCGATTCGATTTCATATTTGAAATTATAGACTTGACATTTAAAATATCGAGTTAGGAGCTTAGCATGATAGTTTTACTGACAGACTTTGGACAAAGTGAATACGTAGGCGTGATGAAAGCAGTGGTTTACAGTATTGCCCCCGATGCAAAAATAGTTGATTTGTGCCATAGCATCTCGCCACAAAAAACAATAGAAGCTTCGTGGATACTCAAAAATAATTACAAATACTTCCCAGAGGGAGCAACATTTTGCTGTGTAGTTGACCCTGGCGTGGGCACAGAGCGAAAAGCAATAGGCGTGAAAACAAAAAGTTATTATTTTGTCGGGCCGGATAACGGACTGCTCTGGGAAACACTTAAAGAACAGAGCATAATTGAAATAAGACGAATTCCCATCCCCAAAGATGCGAGCCGCACATTTCACGGCAGAGACGTATTTGCAAAAGCAGCGGCCAATATTGATATGGGTAATTTCAAGACAATAGGTGAAAAAATCAAAGAAATAGAAAAATTGGAACTTCACAAACAAGAAAGAGAGGGAATGGTTGTTCGAATCGACGGATTCGGAAATATCATAACCAATCTGGCAAAGCAAGAGAAGGATAAGTATTCTGTAGCAATAGGCGAGAAGAAATATGTGATGAATTACTATCCGAATTATTATACGGCAAAAGACAACGAATTATTCCTACTCGAAGGCTCGAATAATACATTAGAGATTAGCTTGAAAAATGGAAATGCAAATGACAAATTGCATATAAAAACGGGAGAAAAAATAGAAATATCATAAAAAGATAAATACGATACTCACTTTTTTTATTGGTTTTGTGCGTCTTTAGAAATAAGAAAATATACTTATGGGGTTGAACCGAGGATTTGCAGTGAGTCCTGGATGACCGGCAGGGTTCTGGTTGTCACCTTTGGGTCGTAAAAATCGCCGGTTACCTCTACTCGCACAACAGCCTGGCCAAGACCTTCGGTAAGAGATTGTAAAATGGAAGGGTCGGCAGTGGCGAGACGCCGGCCTCGGGCGGTGAGAATTAAATCGACATTTCGGGTTTGTAAATCCATCGAGCCTGAGCCGTTAAAGGCGACGCTTTCACCGGATATATCGAGCTTCTTAACGAACAGGCCGTTGCGCCTGATGTATGAATCAACGAGCATCTGGTCAAAAGCGAAGTCCTTCGGCTCTGTTAGTTGCAGTACCTGCAAGAGCTTGGCCAGTGGCGAGAGCTCACCGGCCTGCATATCACTTATTGCGAGTCTGAATATGCCGATACGTGAAGAATTATCACCAACCCGGGCATTGATGCTCAAGGAGCCCTTCATTTTCCCGGTCGTATAGCCGTTGTCAGGAGTCTCTTTGAGCTTTGTGTCCGAGAGAAATTGCTTTAAGTCAATATTGTCAAAACCTACCTGCAGCAGATACTCTCCGGCACCGGTTTGTGGGCCCTCATTTTGCAAAGAAGTCGCAAAACGGGAAGGGCTCCGGTTTGCAGTATTTCGCAAATTCGGTTGGGCCTCATTCGCGTTCTCCGGCGAATGGGGGCCCGGCCCCGAGCCCAGGCGTGAGCCCCAGTTCAATGGGTACCGGAGCTGCTCAAGGGGCTGTCTTAATTCGAATTTTCCTGTCAATTTTCCGCCGTAACAATCGGCAATTA
>CAYGBH010000082.1:0-12515 GCA_964348055.1 uncultured Pirellulales bacterium | reverse complement strand
CGGTCGCCGATATACATGTCCGGCCGCTTGCGAACCGCCTCCACACCCCCCAGTATCTTTATCTTGCTTGCATCGTATTTGTGATCCTTCATATTAGCTTTCCGCCTCTACCCTGTATATCGTCTCTATTAGCTGATAAACTACTGAATTTTTTCTGGGGGTCCTCAACATAGAAACCACGGTTCACGAGCCGGACCCCAAACACCTTTTTTGCGCCTGGCAGCCTGGTCACGAACTACGGCTTACGCGACAACAAATTTGATTTTAGTCAGCCGAACCTTCGGGCATTGCCGCTGCAGCTCTTTGAGAAGCTCTGAACCGCATAATTGCAGTTCGTACTTATACGAAGGCGAATCAACCTTAACCTTCAATTGCCCGCCGGAAACGTCAGTAATCTCACAGTGCCGGCAAAGCTCAGCCGGTAGTACCCGCCTCCAGACTTCAGCTACCGCATCAAACCTCGCCTGCCGCGGTGAAATCTGCTCGGCCATAAACTGCTGAACGGCTTGCCCTAACCTAACTGTTCTATCCAATTGCCGTTTGGTTCGCCCTTCCACGGAATTGCGTAATTGTTCACGTCCATACATAACGTATCTCGTACCTTGTATCTCGGGCCAGATACAATCGGCAATTCACCATGTACGAACCTATCCCAAGTTGATTGGCATCAGGACGTACAGGAAATTTGTCCCGCTTTTTATCAGGCCCGGCCTGTCCGGTTGGCCCAGTTCAAGCTCGAATTCAGGCGTTTTGATAACCCGCAGAACATCTATCAAAAATTGCGGATTAAAGCCAATTTCAATCGGCTCGCCTTTGTAACCGATAGGCATATCGACCTGTGCATCGCCGGTCTCCGGCGCCCTGCCGGAAAACACCAGTTTATCCTTTTCCACCGCCAGCTTAATACCCCGCGACTCCTCGCTGGTCAACAGTGCCGCACGTCGAACCGCGCTCAATGCAGCCTCGGTTGATAATGTCAGCTTCTTATCGTAACCGGTTGGGATTATGTCCTCGTACTTCGGGAAATTACCTTCGACCAAATTCGAGCTTATAACAACGTCGGCACAGCTAATCAGTATCTGATTATCGACAAGCTTGACCGCGACGGTATCTTTCTCACCGCTGCCGATTTTATCCAGCAGCCCCATCGTCTTAGCCGGCACTATTATATTTGCCGGTGCCTTGCCCTTGGCTGGTGCCGAAGCCAGGCTAACCCTGCAACGCGCCAGTCTCCTGCCGTCAGTGGCAACCAGCAACAACTTCTTGTCCTTAATCTCCCACAGCACACCATTAATTGCGTAGCGGCTGCTCTCTCTCGCCGTCGCAAACAGACACTGCTCGATGCCAGCCTGAAGAGTGCCCAAAGCAATCTTCATCTCAGCGGCACCATCGAAACCCGGCACAACTGGATATTGGCCCGGCTCATGACCATAAACTGTAAAGTGGCTGTCCGCTCCTTTTATCTCGCAGGTGCCCTTGGCAGCCTCTAATAACAGAACCTCATCAACGCCTTCGCGCACAATAGCCGCCAGCCGATCCGCCGGAACAATAACTTCGCCCGCCCTCTCGACCTGAACCTCAGAGACCAGATAATTGATGCCAACCTCCAAATCCGTAGCACATATTCGAACCTCTTTCTCCTCAGCGGTGATTTGCACACAGCGCAATATGGGCTTAGGCGTTCGGCTCGGCGCCACAGACGTCAGCAGGCCCAGGGCCTCGGCAAGAGCCGCTCTATTGAAATTTACCTTCATAATAAACCTCTGCGTCAAAAATGCCAAATAGGGTTAAAATACCGAATTTTCACGCTTAAAAGTATCAGCGTAGTTTACACCGAAACCCACACTTTCACAACCCTTTTTCCGAAAAAAGCCAGGCGATTTCGGGCATTAAAAGCCTCCACATAAATCCCCAGTTTTCAGCCAAATATTGGCCCGACAATAAAACACAAAAGTATTGATAAACCGTTAAAATCGTAATATGCTGTTGCGCAAATGCCGGAATTTTCTGGGAACCTGCTCCGTTAGAAATTCCAACGGGGTAAATAAGAATATGATACAAAAAGAGAAGATTTGGGTTCCCACCCCTGCAAATGGAGGGGGCAAGTTTGTCCCCGAGCAGGTACTGGCGGGGCCCATCTAACGAGGCTTGATTATGCGGACGCGACAATTAGGCTATACGGATTTGAAATTAACGACTGTCGGGTTAGGCACGTGGGCAATGGGCGGGCCGTGGCAATTCGGCTGGGGACCACAGGACGACAATGAAGCAATTGCCGCAATCTTGGCCGCACTCGACGAGGGTATCAACTGGATAGATACAGCCCCTGCTTACGGCCTAGGCCATTCCGAAGAGCTCATCGGAAAAGCCCTAAAGCAAACAAGCCAGGAACCACTGATTGCAACAAAATGCGGACTGTTGTGGAATGAGAAAAAGGAAAAAGTAAGCTGCCTGAAAAGAAAAAGTATTCGCCAGGAGTGTCACGCAAGCCTGAAAAGACTTCGTGTTGAGGTCATTGACCTTTACCAGATGCACTGGCCCAACCCGGAAGAAGACATCGAGCAGGCCTGGGAAGAAATGGCCAAACTGGTAGATGAAGGCAAACTGCGATACCTCGGTGTATCTAATTTTAACGTCGGGCAAATCAAACGCTTGCAGAAGATTCATCCGGTCGCCTCGCTTCAGCCACCTTATAGCATGCTCCATCGCGAGGTTGAAGATGAGCTGTTGGACTACTGTGCTCAAAACAATATCGGAGTTGTCGCATACAGCCCGATGCAGAGGGGCTTGCTTACAGGCAAATTCAGCGCCGAAAGGCTTGCAGGCTTGCCTATAGATGACCATCGGAGGCGAAACCCTGATTTTCACGACCCGCTATTTACTGCCACGCTGGAACTCGTCGAGCACTTAAAAAAAAATGCTGAGCGCAACGGCAGAACCTGCGCTCAGTTAGCTATTAGCTGGGTTCTTCGCCGGCCTGAGGTTACCGCCGCCATCGTAGGGGCACGAAGGCCTGAGCAGATTGCTGAAACTGCCCCGGCTTCAGACTGGAATTTGAGCGAAGAAGATATTGAGGCAATTGAAAAACTATTGGCCGAACGTCAGGCAAAAATTAATACCAGATAAACTTAAACACAGAGGGGTCCCGCTTTGCGGGAACTAAAAAAATGGCAAAAAACACAAACCTGTATACAAGTCCTCTCGTTGAGAGAAACGCCTCAAGGGAAATGGCTGAGCTTTTTGGGACACAAAAAAAGTTCAGCACGTGGCGCAAACTCTGGCTGGAGCTGGCGAAGGCACAGAAAAAGCTCGGCCTGAATATAAAACAAAGCCAGATAAGCCAGATGGCCGGGCACCTCGATGATATCAATTTTAAGAAGGCTGCTCGCTACGAAAAGAAATTCCGCCATGATGTTATGGCTCATATCCATACCTTTGGCGACGCCGCGCCGAAAGCCGCCCCTATAATCCACCTCGGCGCAGCAAGCTGCTATATCGGCGACAACGCTGATTTGATAATTATGCGAGAAGCAATGCAGCTAACTGCAGCCAAGCTGGCGGCGGTAATAAATCTGCTGGGCAAATTTGCAAAGAAGTATCGTGCACTTCCCACATTAGGCTTCACGCATTATCAGCCGGCCCAACTGACCACCGTCGGCAAAAGGGCAACCCTGTGGTGCTACGAATTCGTGATGGATTTGCAGGAAATCGAGCATCGACTCGAAACGCTGCCCTTTAGAGGGGTCAAAGGCACTACCGGCACACAGGCCTCTTTCCTGGCGCTTTTTGATGGTAGCCACAGTAAGGTCAAGCAGCTTGATAAAATGGTCGCTGCCGCGTTCGGCTTCAAAAAAGCATGCGCTGTTACCGGCCAGACATATCAGCGAAAATTCGATACTCTTGTCGTCAACACTTTGGCCTCAATAGCACAATCAGCCCATAAGTTTTGCAATGACATTCGACTACTTGCAAACTTAAAAGAGATTGAGGAGCCATTTGAAAAGACCCAGATCGGCTCTTCGTCAATGGCATATAAAAGAAATCCGATGCGCTGCGAGAGGGCAACAGCTCTTAGCAGATTCGTATTAAGTCTGGCTTCCAGTCCACAAATGACCGCCTCCGAGCAGTGGCTCGAGAGAACACTCGATGATTCAGCTAATAAAAGGGTTGTCATTCCGGAAGCATTTTTGGCTGTGGACGGAATTCTGCAAATCCTTATCAACGTCACAAGCGCGCTCGTTGTCTATCCGAAGGTGATAGCGGCTCGCATTGCAGCCGAGCTGCCGTTTATGGCCACTGAGAATATCCTGATGGCGGGGGTTAAAGCCGGCGGAAACAGACAGGAACTGCACGAGAAAATAAGGTTGCATTCACACGCTGCTGCGGCCCAGGTAAAAAAATTAGGCAAACCCAATGATTTGATTGGTCGACTCAAGGCGGATATCGATTTCAGTAAAGTCAATTTCGAAAAAGTACTGGACCCAAAAAGCTATATCGGCAGGGCGCCGCAGCAGGTCGATGAATTCATCAAAGATACCATAGAGCCGATCCGCAGGAAATACCGCAAGGAATTAAGTAGAAAAGTAGAGCTTGAAGTATAATTAATATAGATGCTGGATGCTCATAAAAAGAAAATTTCGAGTATCGAGTATCAAGAAACGAGAAGCGAGACATGACCAGAGAAGAGCTGATAAAGCGTATTAAAGAAACGGCCTACCTCGAAGGTGACTTTATCCTTCGCAGTGGAAAACGAAGCAAATATTATCTTGATAAATACCTATTCGAGACCTGCCCGGACATACTCGAAGCCCTCGGGGAAGAATTCGCCAAATATATTACTGAAGATGTTACCTTGATAGCCGGTGCCGAATTGGGCGGCGTGGCCTTAGCAGCGGCCACCGCTATGGAATCCGGCAAAAACTGGGTCATCATTCGCAACAGCAAAAAGGGCTATGGGACCGGCAAAATGGTTGAGGGCGCCCTGAAGGCAAACGACGTTGTTCTGCTCGTTGAGGACATCGCCACCACCGGTGGACAGGTCCTCGAGGCAGCAAAAGTCATCACTGAGACCGGTGCAACAGTGAAAAAGATTGTCTGTGTAATAGACCGCAAACAGGGGGCCGAAGAAAATGTCACCCAGGCCGGCTACAAATTCGAGAGCATATTGACAAAAGATGACCTCGGCATAAAAGACATAAATTAACCAAAGTATCCACTTATGATTCTATCTGAGCCGGTCGAAATCGAGAGAACAGCCATCGGTTATGAGCTGATAAGGAACCCACGATGATTATCGGCGTTCCCAAAGAGACAAAGACAGATGAATACCCGTTTCAACTCATTCCCAAACGCTTTCTGCTTCTCGAATTATGCGGTTGGCAATGGTAGCTTTTGTTGCTTGTGTGAGTCGTAGCCACTTGCGACCACGAATGTTTATCTGAACAGTTGACTTGTCAGCTCCGATCGCGGCAGGTGTGTTAGCGATTATCATATCGAGATTCTTTTCTTTCAGCTTCTTCTCAGCCCGTGCTCGGACAGCTTTGTCTTCAAGGGCAAAACCAACGACTATTTGGCTCCTCTGGCTTCTGCCCTCTGCCTTTTGTCTTCTTGGTTTTTTATGCTTCCCTGCCCATTTTAGAATGTCAACTGTTGGCTTTAATTTGATGCTCGGGGGTTTGCTGGTTCTTTTGATTTTAGTTTTAGCCGGGTAGGCAGGAGTGTAATCGGCCACAGCCGCAGCCATAATCAGGCAATCGCACTGGTTAAAATACTTTCTCACCACCTCAAACATCTGGGCGGCGGTTTCAACTTTGACAATTTCAGCGGCACTTGGCACCGGCTGCGAAGCAGGCGCGGTTATCAGCGTGACTTTGTGGCCAGCTTTGAGTGCCGCGCGCACAAGTGCATAACCCATCCTGCCGCTGCTCGCATTGGAAATGAAGCGAACCGGGTCAATGTATTCCCGCGTACCGCCCGCTGTGATTAAAAACCGCATCTTTTCACCGCCGAGTTTTTAACTTTAATTTGTGTCTCTGCGCTCTCGGCGTACTCTGCGGTTAATTTTCGAGGCGATTTTTTCGATGGCCTTCAAGATGTCGTCCGGCTCAGCCATTCTGCCGATAGCTTCGGTCCCACAGGCAAGCCGTCCTTTAACAGGACCTATTAACTCAAAGCCCATCTCTTTTACCGTCTTGACATTGCGCTGAACCGCCGCATTTGCCCACATATTATTGTTCATCGCAGGAGCCAGAAGCGTCGCCCCTGATTTAATCAGGGGCCAAGAGGCGCAGAGAACCGTACTAAGCAAATCATCACAGATGCCGTTCGCAATTTTACCTATAATATTAGCTGTTGCAGGTGCCACAACAACAATGTCAGCCCAATCAACCAGAGCTATATGGCCTACTCGATTCTCGATGCTTGATTCTCGCAGATTAAAGCGAGCATCGATATCCCATAAACTCGTAAAAACGGCTGACTGGGTAACCGCCTCGAAGCTTTTTGGGCCAATGAGCTGGCAGGCGCTTTCTGTCATTACCGTATTTAAACCGGCGCCGCCGGCCGTCAGCTTACTGGCTAAATCAACCGCCTTGTATGCAGCGACCCCCCCGGTGACACCCAGCAAAATATTTAGATTGTCAAGCATCCTGTATCTCTTTCCACCACTGAGTCGAACCAGAGGGCCGAGCTTCTTTCTAATTTTTCTCCGTGCTCTCTGTAGCTTCTGTGGTTAATCCGTCATCGACAGCTATCTTGTCCTGCATGATTTCCTGAACAACAATTTCGAGCATCGTTTTGCCTTCGGTATCCTCAATCAAGGGACGAGCACCACGCAAAAGCTCGCCCAGCCGTTTTTGAATCAACGCCGTCAATTTGAATCTACCGCCAACTTTGTTAATTATTGCCTCACTCTTGAACTCGTCTATCATCTTTTACCTCATATCCGGGTTTGGGCTATTTCTCACGGTTCGTGGTTTGTTGCTCCTCCTGCCCTGTTCCAGGGGGCGGGGCTCAGGCCACGAGTCACGACTCACTCTCCGCACTCTTGATAATTTGCACGCATTCGCTCACTGCCTGCTGCAAATCCTCGTTTATAACCATATGTTCATAATATTGCCAGGCAGCTGCGATTTCGGCACCTGCCCCATCCAGTCTTTCCTCAGCAGCTTCAGCGCCTTCTCTACCCCTGTGGTTCATACGCTCTGCCAGAGTTCTTGCGCTCGGCGGCAAAATAAAAATCATGAGCGCATCCGGGAAAATCATCTTCGCTTGTTTGGCACCCTGAACATCGATTTCCAAAATAACGGTACGGCCGCGCTGCAGCGACTCGTCAACCTTGTCCTTTGGTGTCCCATATAGATGGCCGAACACCTCAGCATACTCCAGCAGCAGGCCTTTATTGATCCGATCTTGAAATTCTTCTTCTGATATAAACCAATAATCGTCACCGTCCATCTCCGTTTCGCTCTTCGGCCGAGTGGTAACCGAAACGCTAAGATCAACATTATTTAGCCGCTTAACCACCTCCTTGCAGATAGTGCTCTTGCCGACACCGGACGGGCCGCTCACTATCACCACTTTGCCTTTTCTGCTCTTTAACTCGTCCATAATGAAAAACCCCAAGTTAGAGATAGAGAAAAAATTTGTCCCGATATATTGGGACAATTTTACACTTTGCACTTTGATATTCGGTTTTTTGTCACTCTACATTCTGAACCTGTTCCTTAATCCGGTCTATCTGGCATTTTATATCGACCACCCAGCGGGTAATCTCGGTATCAGAGGCCTTGCTGGCAATGGTATTAGCTTCTCTGAGCATCTCCTGGCCGATGAAGTCCAATCTGCGCCCCGCCTGGTCATTTGCCTGACAGCTCTGAGCAAATTGCTGCAAATGCGAATCCAACCGAGCAACTTCTTCGGATATATCCGATCTATCTGCAAAAATAGCCACTTCTCTGGCAAGTATCTCTTCATCCAATTTCAATTCTGCATGTGCGAGCAGCTCATCGACTCTCTTCTTTAACCTCTTTGCGTATTCCTGCAGAACAGCTGCACTGCGGGCGCGTATTCGCTCAAGGTCTTGCTCTATTGCTCTGCAGCGTTTTTTCAAATCAGCTTCCAGGAAGCTCCCTTCCGCTGCACGCATCTGTTTGAGCTTATCTATCGCCTCCTGGCTGATTTTCAAAACCACTTCTTTGATTTGCTCGGCCATTTCCTCATCCGGCGACGTCGGCCGAATAACCCCCGGCAAGGTCAACAAGCTGCCAATATCAATCGCTCTATTAACATCAACTGAAGACCCAACCCGGCTCAATTTTTCCACAATGGCCTTCAAGGCCGCCTCGTCTATATCAAAGAGCGCATTTGCCGATACATCTTTGAGCCGAAGCGCGTAATTCACTGTCCCGCGTGACAAATTCTTTCGCAGAAGCCTTTCAATATCTTCTTCCAGAAATGCTGCCAACTCCGGCAACTTTATAATTGTCTTGAAGTAACGGTTGTTAACCGCCTTGACCTCAACGACGTAATTTACACCGTTAATCTCACCCTGTGCCCCGCCATAGCCGGTCATACTATTTATCATAGCGCTGCACTTTTACTTCGTATTGCGTATTTCTTTTCGCACGACGCATCCCTGACTTCGAGCGAAGCGAAGGCACGCATGACGCACGACGAAATTAGCCATCAGGCAAACCTGCGCCGTTACTGCTGTTAGCATCGCCAGTCGTAGTCCCGATATCCTCAGCCGCCGATGGTTGTTCTTGCCGAACCGGCTGGCCCGCATCAAACTCACCGGTGGGCTGCGCTTTGTAGAACTTGGCCATAACCACCGCAAGAGTCAAAAACACGCTTACTAACACTATCGTCGCCCAGGTCAGAAAATCACCAGTTTTGGAGCCTAAAATCCCGCTCGCCATACCGCCGCCAAACGCCGCACTCAAACCACCGCCTCTGCCCTTCTGAATCAAAACCATTAGAATCAGCACCACGCAGCAGATAACGAACAGGACGGCGGCTATCTTCATAATAAAACCCACTGCCAACAACGGAAAAACAGTCATATTCGTTCCCCTTTCAATCCACTATTTATTATTTTATATTTGTTGTTATGGCACCGGGGTCCTTGTTTTTCTTTTAATAGCCAATAGTAAATAGTTAACCGTCGATTACACTGCTGCCTGAATTATCGCGAGAAAATCATCTGCCTTCAAACTTGCCCCGCCGACCAGCACACCATCTATATCCCGCTGGCCCATCAAGTCTGCTGCGTTGTCGGGTTTGACCGAGCCGCCATAGAGGATGCGAATTTCTTCAGCTAACTGACCGTCATACATTTGACCCAGCAGCTTTCGTATAAAATCATGCACTTCCTGAGCCTGCTGCGGCGTCGCCGTCAGGCCTGTCCCGATGGCCCAGACCGGCTCATAAGCTATAGTTACCGCTGAGACCTTTTCGGCACTTAAGCCGGCCAGACCATTTTTCATCTGCCGAGTTACCACTTCATTTGTTTGCGAGGCCTCGCGCTCGGCACGCAACTCGCCTACACATAATATCGGCAAAAGCCCGCCACCAATACCAGCGGCAACTTTTTTATTTATCAACTCATCTGTCTCACCGATTACGTGTCGCCGTTCCGAATGACCGCATAGACAATAGGTACACCCAATATCTTTTAGCATTGGGGCACTTATCTCACCAGTAAAAGCACCCTTCGGTTCATAATAAATATCCTGGGCACCGACGCCAACGTTCGATGCGCTAAGAGCCTTGGCCACAGCCTGCAGATAAACAAAAGGTGGACAAACCGCCACAGTTACTCTTCCGCTCGCTGCTATATCCATTGCCTCAGAAGCAATACGCTCAGCTAACTCTACACTGCTGTAGCTGTCAGTGTTCATTTTCCAGTTACCAGCCACAAATGGCTTTCTCATAGAACTCTCCTATTCAGTTCGTAGTCCACGAACTATGAACTCAATTAAAGCAACTCCGTTGCTCTCGGGAAACTGCCCAATATCGAAAGCTGCAAACAATGCTTACGTGCCTCTTTCAGCCCTTCCCGGACTCGTTTTTCCGTCCTGTGTCCTAAAAAATCCACGAAGAAATAGTACTCCCACTGCCTTTTTCTGCTGGGCCTGGACTCTATATTTGTCAGATTGATATCGTATTGCTTGAAAACATCGAGCACATCAGCTAGGGCGCCGGCCTTATGAGCCGTGCTGAACAATATAGCGGTTTTATCTTCGCCGGTCGGCTTTGCATCTTCTCGGCTGATTACCAGAAATCTGGTTATATTATTGGCAATATCCTCGATGCTTTCGCAGATAATTCTCAACCCATATAGCTCCGCGGCCACCCCGGAGCCAATCGCTGCAGCCCTCGGCTCATTGGCAGCCATTTGCGCAGCCTTGGCAGTGGAAGCAACAGGGATAGTTTGCGCCTCTTTAAAAGTGGCACTTAGCCAGTTTCGGCACTGGGCGAAAACTTCCGGCTTCGAGTAAATCTTCTCGACTTCCTCCAGTGAACAATTGCCTAAAAGATTATGATGGATTGCCATTAGAACCTCGGCGCAGACCTTCACATTTGAATCTATCAGCGCATCAAGTGTCTCTATTACGCCGCCGCCCGTGGTATTCTCCACCGGCGCAAGGCCTAAATCGCAATGACCCTTGCTGACTTCGTCAAAGATACTTGTGATATCCGCCAACGACTCATATTCGACGCTTTGGCCAAATTTGAGCATAGCCGCCGTGTGGCTGAAACTGCCGCCGGGGCCAAGGTAGCCAATCCGCAACGGCCTCTCTAACACAAAAGAGCCGCTCATTAACTCACGCCAGATAGCCACCAGACATCTATCCGGCAGCGGACCCTTATTCACCTCGGCGATCCTGGCAAAAATCTCCTTTTCACGATCCGGTGCATAGACGGGTTTGGCGGTTTTGTTCTTTAACTTCCCTATCTCTACCACAATGCGCGCACGCTCATTGAGCAGCTGTACAAGCTGATCGTCGAGCTCGTCTATACGTTTTCTTAGTTCTTCAAGAGACATACATCAAAGCAAAAAAATTAAAATGATATCGAAAAATGCAAAGTTGAGACGTCACTTTTCAACTTCGATTTATAATTCTGCTTTTTACTTATTGATATTTAATCTCCCTTATGGACCACTTTTTATAAAAACTAATATATATAACAGAATTTTGCCCTTGCGTCAATGAACTTGACTCATTAGATAATATTTTGAACACGCAATTTAAGCAAAAAAAATGCAAAAAACGATAAAATATACAATTTTTAACACCAGGTGGGGCTATTTCGGTCTTGCCAGTACTGAATATGGGCTCGCAAGAGCCCAGCTACCCGGCCCAAGACCTGAAAAAATCAAGTTGCTGCTCCTAACGAACTTGCTACCCCCGAATCAAGATTCGAGCATCGAGCATCAAGCATCGAGTATCGAGTTCGATAAAACCTGCTTCAAACCGCTTCAGGAGCAGATAACTGCTTATTTTGACGGTATTTGCGTAAATTTTAGCCTGGATATTCCCCTCGCCCTTGATGGATTTAGTTCATTTTGCAGCTCGGTTCTGACTGTCTGCAGGGACATAAAATTCGGCCAGACAATCAGCTATTCGGCATTAGCGAAGAGATTAGGCCGACCCAATGCAAGCCGGGCCGTTGGCAGCTCGCTTGCTAAAAATCCCGTCCCATTAATCATCCCCTGCCACCGCGTAATCCGCAGCGACGGGAAACTCGGCGGCTTCTCCGCCCCCGGCGGAGTAACTCTCAAAAAAAGAATGCTTGAACTCGAGCATAAAGCCATTAAAGCCTGAATCTGCTGTTTTTTATGTCATTCGCATACCTCAACTTATAAACAGGAACAAGATTTTTTAAATAAATTTATTTTTTTCATTGACAATATAATGAAAATCGTTTATAATTCAACGATATTAGATTAAAATCAGTAAATTCAGAAAGGAGCGGTAGTATTATGAATGAATTCATTGAACAGAATAGACGGTTGTTGGGGGCATCGAAATGATGGTTTCTCTTGATCAAAATAATCCGGATGACGAACAAATTTAAGTAAGGAGAATCACATGCGTACTACCATGACTATTTTATCAGTATTGGCGGTTTTTCAATCAATCTGTCTTGGTGTCCCATCCAGTCAAACGGAAGTCCAAGAAACGGTACTTGATTTCTATCGTTGTTTTGGTCCGGACACCGATCCTGGCGAACATGTTAAACTCTACCAGGACTTGCCGGAGTCTCTGGAGGAACTATGCCGACTTATCCAATGTCAACTGATACATCCGTTTATGACACAACCTTATGCCCACATCCTCACGCCGGACCGACGTTTTGATGAACAGAAATATACCACAGTCAAGGCCATGCTGGCAGGCTTTGTAAGCTACGATCCCAATGGACTGGTTTTTACGCGTAAACCGCAACACCGACTGGTCTTGAGCTGTCGCTTTTATTCGATTCTGCTGGCATCCATTCTCAAACATCGA
>CAYGBH010000081.1:0-12547 GCA_964348055.1 uncultured Pirellulales bacterium | reverse complement strand
TTCCGAACATGGCAAATCCAGCGATTGTTCTGCTGTTTCATCTTCTCTATTTCCTACCGAAATTTTGGACAACTCAATTCCAGTTGTTAAATGGCCAGCTTCGTGTATAATCAGTACGTATGGCTCCAATAACCGAAAAAATAACACCTGCGATGAAGCAGTTTCATCGGTTCAAGCAAAAATACCCTGACTGCATACTCTTCTTTCGCATGGGTGATTTCTATGAGACCTTTTACGAAGATGCCAAAACCTGCTCAAAGGTCCTCGGCCTGACCCTGACCAGCCGAAGCAAAGGCACCAATCCAATCCCATTAGCCGGCGTACCATATCACGCTGTTGACGGGTACCTGAAAAAAATGTTACAGGCCGGCTATAAGGTCGCAGTCTGCGAGCAGGTCGAAGACCCCAAAACTGCAAAGGGCGTTGTCAAGCGCGACGTCGTACGAATTGTCACCCCGGGCACTCTCACCGATGATATCCTGCTCGACGCCAAAGAGGACAATTTCCTCTGCGCCGTCAGCCTTGGCACAAAACGCCAGGCCGCTATCAGCTGGGTCGATATTTCCACCGGCCATTTTTTCGCCCAGCAGTTGCCCGAAGAAAAACTGGTCGATGAGCTGGTACGGCTCAGCCCTGCTGAGTGTCTGCTCGCCGACAGACGCGGTGAGCTCTTTGAAGCCGAGACAAAAAAGCTCACCACAGACATCACACAGCTAACCAAAGCCACTATCACCGAACGCCCCGCCTGGTATTTCGACCCCTATCAGGCAAGAGAGCGCCTGCTGAAGCACTTCGGCACCGCCACCCTCGAAGGCTTCGGTATCGGGGACGATGACGATGGTCTCATCCCCCCCGCCGGTGCCATCATCGAATACCTCAAAGAAACACAAAAAACCACACTCGGCCACATACAGAGTTTGAAAAAAGTCGAACGCCAGGAATTTCTGCAAATCGACCCGGCCTCTCTGCGAAGTCTGGAAATCCTGCGAACCATCCGCACCGAGACCAAAAAGGGCTCGCTGCTGGACTGTCTCGATGAAACAATAACCGGTATGGGGGGCAGAATGTTTCGAAACTGGCTGTGTATGCCGCTCTGCGACCTTGATGCTATCGAGCTGCGCCAGGATGCCATCGAAGAAATTAGAGACGGCGATGCAAAATTAACCGACATTCGCAAACTGCTCTCGAACATATCCGACACCGAGCGAATCGCAGCTCGCATCAGCACATTCCGCGCAACACCCAGAGACCTGGTGGCCCTTGCAGCGACGCTACGGCAGATACCGCTATTGCGCCAAATCCTGCAGGAATTTCGCGCCGACCTGCTCGTACGGCTCGCCAGCCAATGCGACAGTATGAATGAATTAGCCGACCTGCTCGAAGCCGCAATCGAACCGGAACCGCCCTCGCATCTTCGCGATGGCGGCGTGATAAGGGCTGGCTTTTCCGAGGAGCTCGACGCCTTACGCTCAATATCCAGAGACGGCCAAAGCTGGCTGCGGCACTATCAAAAAGAACAGGTGCAGCGAACCGGCATCACAAATCTAAAAATCGGTTACAACAAGGTCTTCGGCTACTACATCGAAATCAACCGCTCCTCAGCCGACAAAGTCCCCCCCGACTACGTCCGCAAGCAGACAATCAAAAACGCGGAGCGCTACATCACCGACGAGCTAAAAGAATACGAGACCCGGGCGCTGGACGCCGAGGAAAAGGCCCTCGAATTAGAGCAGCAGCTCTTTGACCAGCTCCGCCGCCAATCGGCTCAATACGTAAGCCGGCTGCAACGGCTCGCCGAGACAATTGCTCAATGCGATTGTCTCACCGCCCTGGCATACCTGGCCAAGCGGCGAAACTACATCCGCCCAAAATTAACCAACGGCACAGAGCTGCTCATAAACGAGGGCAAACATCCGGTCCTGGCTGAGACACTCGGCCCGGAGTTTGTACCTAACGACATCGAGCTGGGAGACCAGGCTGGAGATTATCTGATTGTTACAGGCCCGAATATGAGCGGCAAGAGCACTTATATACGACAGGTCGCCCTTCTGGTCCTGATGGCACAGACCGGCTCCTTCGTCCCCGCCAAGGATGCTGCAATCGGCTTGGTCGATAGAATTTTTACCCGAGTCGGCGCTTCGGATGAGCTGGTCCGCGGCCAATCGACCTTTATGGTCGAAATGACCGAAACAGCAAATATCATCAACAACGCCACGGAAAAATCTCTGGTAATCCTCGATGAGGTCGGTCGCGGCACGAGCACTTACGATGGCCTTGCCCTTGCCTGGGCCGTTACCGAACATATCGCAAACAAAATAAAATGCCGCACGCTTTTTGCCACGCACTACCACGAGCTGACAGAACTGGCCGAGTTATTTACCAATGTGAAGAATTGCAACGTAGCCGTCCGCGAATGGATGGATGAGGTGGTCTTTTTGCACAAGATTCTGCCCGGCGGAACGGACAAAAGCTACGGCATCCACGTCGCCAAATTGGCCGGCGTGCCCAAACCCATTTTGCAGCGTAGCGCCGAAATCCTCGAAGAGCTCGAAAGCACCTTTGCAAAGGAAGCAGCCAGCGAGCACCTATCAAAGCACAAAACAAAACAGCCTGATAAGGACTCGCTTTTCGTCCAGAAACACAAATCCGTCCTCGAAAAACTCGCCTCGACCGATGTCAACAATTTGACACCGATTGAAGCAATCAACATGCTCGAAGAAATAAGAAAAGAAATCAACCACCAACAATTGTAATCGGCAAATTTTTCTTATATAATAAAACAAAAAGAAAAGGCCAACCTATGATAAGTAATGAAACATTACTCAAGGTCAAAGAGCGCCTTGTTGATGGTTTTCATCCCGAGAAGATTATCCTTTTCGGCTCACAGGCCAGAGAAACAGCCGACAACCGCAGTGACGTTGACATCCTGGTCGTATGTTCGTTTACAGGTAAACGCCGTCATCTAATGCTTGAAATGGATAGAGCTTTGGGTGGCTTGGATTATGCGTTTGATATAATCATTTTGAGGCCGGAAGAATTCAAGATAGATTCTCTTATCGCCGGAACTGTAGGAAGGTATGCCAGCCAGGAAGGCAAGGTCCTCTATGAGCGGAATTGAAAAAGAAATACTGAAAAAGGTGATGCAGTGGCTGATTCTCGCCGACGAAGACCTGAACCTGGCTTCTCACGCGTTTGGCCTTGGGGCTCAAAGCCCTTATCGTTTAATTGCCTATCACGCACAGCAATGCGCCGAAAAGTACCTTAAGGCATTTCTGGTTTATCATAACGTGGATTTTCCGTACACACATAGCATTAGAGTGCTGTTGAAATTATGCTCAAGTCTCGCAACATGGACACAAAACCTTAAAGATGCGGAGGAACTGTCTACTTATGCTATCACAGTGCGCTATCCGGGAGAGGAACAAGAGGTTACAGAGGCCGAGGCCAAGCGAGCCGTTGAGCTTGCGCAGAAAGTCCGGGCCCAGGTGCAAACAGCACTCCAACAGCTCGGCGTAGACTCACCATAGTAGGCCAAAAACACAAATCCGTCCTCGAAAAACTGGCCTTGACAGATGTCAATAACCTAACCCCGCTTGAAGCAATAAACCTGCTTAATCAAATCAAGCAGGAAATTGACAAAAAATAAGACTGTCCCCTATGTCCTTCCTAAATAATTATCGGCTGTTTTTTTTGGAACCTGCGAGTTTATTTCTTATATTATAAATAGTTGAAAGACCCGTTTTTTGCCGTCTTTTCGGCTAATCAATGCAAATTTCTATGGGGGGAGCGGGGAGAAATGAAGTTTGTATGCAATAAACAACATAAATCTCGGTACAAATGTGTCCCAAATTCAAGAGGATTTGCTTCAATCCGTCAGCAGACTCTCTTCCGGCCTTGTTCTAAACAGCGCCAGAGACGACGCGGCGGCAATGGCAATACGTGACCAGTTGCGCAGCGAAATAGCTGTAGCACGGCAAAGTTCCAGAAACGTAAATGACGCCATTTCGATGGTTCAAACCGCCGACGGCGCCGCCAGTCTTATGAGTGGCAATCTCGTCCGAATGAAGCAGCTGGCCATGCAGGCTTCGAGCGGTGTTTATTCGGACCAGCAAATAAGCATCATGCAGAACGAATTCAATCAGCTTGCTGAACTGAATACCCAGATTACCGAAACTACCACCTTCAATGGTATTGAGCTGCTCCAACAAGATGGTTCGCCCATAGCAATTTCCCTCGGTGGCGGCGAAACAATCTCTATAGCCAGACCCGGCGACATCAGCGTCGGCCCTGTCGACCTGACTGGCGACCCTCAAGCGGCCCTTGCAGCAATTGAAAGTGCTCTCGATAACCTGACTACCTACCGCGCCGACATCGGCACAGCCGCAAACAGACTTGAAAGCACCGCTTCGGTCCTCGATTCAAAGGTAGAAAATCTCCTCGCCAGCGAGTCGAGAATCTCAGACGTTGATATTGCTCAGGAGGTAGCATCTCTCACAGCCAATCAAGTCAGACTACAAGCCGCCCTCGCAGTCCAATCACACTCAAACCTTATGGCCGATGAACTCAATAAGCTGCTAAAGTAAATACTATCCCCCGCGCCCGGCCGTTTCAATTGATTATTGATGATTGCGGACGAGAGCGTTCGACCCTTCGGCTAAGCTCAGGGCAGGTTCTTTTCATTCAGCACGGAGTCTAAAAAATCCACGGCAGAGCTACAAATTAAAAATATTGACAGAAAGAACCAGAGTGGATATTTTGCGTATTGTTACAAAGTTCTTCGATAATGAAATCACCAATTAGGACATAATCGGCCAGCGGGTGTCATACAAAGCCCCTGATTGTCTAAAAAACCTGTTGAAGGTAGCTTAAGCTAATGAGCGATAGTTCCAATAACCAAGGTGTAAATAAGCCGGACGCTGGCGGCCCGAAAACCCTGGCAGGATTTCTCGCCTCAGCCTTAGATATAGAAGAACTGATAAGCAACAGCGTGTATCGCAATTATCTGGATCCAGCGAACTGGCCTGTAGATTTAAAGCCGGACGTGTTTCAGCGAATCAAAAAACATCTGACCGTCCTAATCCAGGATACGAAAAAACACAGGAAAATACTTTTGGCACTGACCAAACAATACGGCGATGACAAAAAATCAAGATAAAAAGAAAATTATCAGAGACCTTGAAGTAATGAAGGGATATGAGCTCTCGGCGAAGGATTTCTACACCAGGGTCTGTTCGGACCCAAATGTCGAAGAACAGCAAGTAAAAGAAGCATTCAAGGATATAGCTGAAGATGAGCAGCGACACGCCGAAGCCGTTCAAGAAATCATCGATCTGGTAAAAAATGCTTTATAAGCACAGGCTCTCCCCTTACCTCTTTTGGCTCTTAGCTATTACAGTTGCAAGTACCTCGCCTGCGTTGTGCGCTACCAGCTTCCTGGAAAAAATCGAAATCCAGTTCTGAGCCGACACTCTATTCTGTCGTGCCCGAGGAGGGCAGCGGTACATAGATGCTCTGCGCCACCTGCGGCGGATTTAGGAGCTTTCAATCCTTATGATTAACGCCCATTTATTGGGTTGGCGCGCCGGCCAAGCTGTATTATAGCCCTGTCCAGTTTTCCGCAAGAATTGCAAAGTCAGTAAAGTCTACCTTACCGTCGCCGTCCATATCATTGGTAGGATGACCTGATTCATACCGCTACTCTATCGCCAATATAGCCAAATCATGGTAATCGACCAGGCGGTCAAAGTTGAAATCGCCGGCCGCTACGGGTTCGAGGCGGGCGATGCCTATCGCATCTTCGCCACGGCCGCAATAAGACAGGTACAGCCGCCCGTCGATGTCACCGAACACATGCGGGTCGCGCAACTGGTTGACATTCTCCGGCGCAGAACCGCCTGAAGACACCTCTGGCGGGATGTCACCACCCTCCCAGACAAGCTCGGCCTGTAGGATTTCCTCCGGCGGATATGTCGAGTCCCACAGACTACAGTCACCGACACTCAGGTCAATTGTGGACATTAGAATTCGCTCGGGAGTATCGCCTATGCGGGAATAAAACACCTGCATCGTATTGCCGACCAGATGCACGGCGGTATGACGCACCAAAAGGCCTGTCCCAACAAGGTCATTTTCGAACGGGTCGTTGGGACTTCTGGTCCAAAGGTTGGTGCTAAAGTCGAAGCCCTCGGGAGGCGTCCAAGGATCATTCAGGTCCGGCGCTATATAGACGTCGGCTCTGTTGTCAAGGGCATACATAGTACCGCCATACTCGAACACCCGAAAGTAGTTGCCGCCTAAAATCACCGGCTCAATGCCGCCGCTGAAGTCCAGCCCATAGGGCGAGGCGGCAACAAAGCTCCTCTGGCCGACACTGCGACCGTCGTACGTCGCCGGGCCGTGGAAATATATTATCATCCGCTGGTTGGTATCGTCGGTGTGCACGTCGGGTGAGGCAATGTGGCTCCTGATAGCGATGCCGTTGCCGATATCGATTTGGTCATCGCTGCCTAAATCGAGTAACACACCGCGCCAGCCTACGGTCACACCGCTGCCTATATTATACAGGTGCCAGGGGCCCTCGATTTCCTCGGCCCAGGCCATCCGGATGTAGTTGCCTTGGTGGTGCGCGAAGTACAGGTAGTAAACGGCGCTGGGGTCGGCGCGATTTTCCGGGGCGATCCAGTCCGGAACCCGTATCACCGACGGGCCGTTAATGTTCCTGCCTTCCCTGCCGGTCGCACCGGCAGCCACAAACATTGCCTCGGTGATAATCGGCTCGCCGGCGTTGAGACGGGTAACGATGAAAGGAGGCAACGGAGGCAAATATCCTTCCGGATAAATCATAACCGTCACTATGTCACCTGAACCTTTTTCACCATCAGTGGCATAAAGGAACAGAACGTATTCTCCGGCCGTGTCGAACGTCACGGTCGGGTCTTCGAGCTTGTTATTATCGAAATACACGGTTGACCCGTCCGGCTGACTTTGCACCGACCACATTATATCCAGATATCCGTTCGGGTCCCCGATACCATCGTCGGTAACTGCGCCGTCCAGCTGGATGGTATTATCAGGCAGAGTGAGAGTTTTATCTTCACCAGCGTCAACCGCCGGCGGCAAGTTGTAGCCGGGGCCAATCGCCGTTATCGTGGTCTCCGAGCCGTTGTAATCAAAGTACAAATACCATCCCTCATCGCCGCCGTGAGCTACAATCCAGCCATCTTCCTTGAAATACTTGCTGTTTTGGTCCCATTGGCCGGCTAATACCAGCGTGCCACCGGCGATATCCATCGTGCCCAGAGCGCCCTCAAATCGCATATCAAGGCCGACGGCTCTAAGAGTTCCGCCGTCGAGCTGCACGTGGCCGGCGCCGTCATTTCTGTAGGCAATTACCAAATCGCCGTTTGCGATAACCGTCCCGCCGGTCATCTCGATAGTGCCGTCGCCATGTCGTCCGCATTCTATGCCTCCGGTTATGTTGATGGTCGTGGTCTCGCCACTGATATAAAGTTTTCCTACCTGCCCGCTACCGACCTTACGGGCGATGCGCAGCTCACCAGCTATATTCAGGACCGCACCGCCGGTTACTGTCAGCTCACCAAGGGTGTCGCTATCATAGGCAATTCGGAGGTTTCCGGTATTGGCAGTCCCCCCACTAATGACCGGCCAGATGAGCGGGGTGAGCGATTGTATGTAGGTTCCGTCGCTGCTGGCGGGCACTGCTCCGGTATCCCAGTTCTCGTCAACATACCAATCGTTGGGGCTTATGGTGTCATCGCCTTGCCAGTATGTATCAGCCAGGAGGCTATTAGCTAAGCCCGTTACTAAGACCAATATTGCTGCAAAAAGTCTAATTTTCATCATCCCTTGCTCTATATAGACATCTCACTATAGGAATTATTTTATCATATTACACAAACGAAATCAACAAGCAAAATGTTAGCCATAGCCGAATAGAACTCTGCTGTGTGTCCCTCGTACGTCTTCGCTGGAATTGCCGGTGTAGAATTTGGACAGCAGCTTTCAATCCTTGTAATCCGCGGCTTTACTTATATAATTAGCCTAATCAATAATTGTGGAGACAAGGTATGGCTAAGATTACCAAGCTCGATGACATCGTGTCGCTGTGCAAGCGAAGGGGCTTTATATTTCAGTCCAGTGAAATCTACGGCGGTCTGGCAAGCTGCTACGACTATGGGCCGCTCGGCGTAGAGTTAAAAAACAACGTCAAAAAAGCGTGGTGGAAAAACGTCGTCCAGATGCGGGATGATGTGGTCGGCCTCGATTGCAGTATCCTTATGCACCCGATGGTCTGGAAGGCCTCCGGCCACGCCGACAAATTCGCTGACCTGATAGCTGAATGCAAAAAGTGCAACACCAGAACCCGCGTCGACCACCTGACCGACAGCGCCCAGGAGCATACCGCAGAGCACACCGAACATATCACGCTTGAGGCAGCGCAGGCGGCGGCACAGGATTTGAGCAATAAAGTATGTCCTAACTGCAGCGCGGTGGGCCAATTTACTGAGCCGATGCCGTTTCAGCTTATGTTCGAGACCCAGATGGGCGCCAACATCGACGACTCAATGACAATGCACCTTCGCCCCGAAACCGCCCAGGGAATCTTCGCCAATTTCAGAAATGTCCTCGACACCACGCGAGTCAAGATACCCTTTGGAATCGCACAGATCGGCAAGAGCTTCCGCAACGAGGTAACGACCAAGGCCTTTATCTTCCGAACACGCGAATTCGAGCAGGCGGAACTCGAATTCTTCTGCGAGCCGGGCACCGATGAACAGTGGTACGAGAGCTGGAAGGAGGCGCGATTCAGCTGGTACACCGATTTAGGTCTTAAGAAGGAGAACCTGCGCTTTCGCGAACACGATGACGCCGAGCTTGCCCACTATGCCAAGGCCTGTGTCGATGTTGAATACAGATTCCCTTTCGGCAGCGGTGACTGGCAGGAGCTCGAAGGCATCGCCAATCGAACAGACTTCGACCTGCGGCAGCATCAGCGGGGAATCAGGACGCTGAACAAATGGTACGAGAACGACCGGAATTTGACAAAAATCGAATTAGCCCAGGAAGCCCAGGACCACCAGTCAGGCCCGCTGTCCTATTTCGATGACGAGAAAAAGCAGCGCTACATCCCTTACGTGATTGAGCCAAGTGCCGGCATCGATAGAAGTGCTCTGGCCTTTCTGGTCGATGCCTACGATGAGGAAGAGGTCCGCGGCGAAACGAGAAACCTCTTAAGATTCCATCCCGCCCTTGCACCGGTGACGATTGGCGTCTTTCCCCTGGTCAAGAAAGAAGGTATGCCTGAAATAGCGAAGAATATCTACAATGACCTGAAAAAATATTTCAACTGCTTTTATGATGAAAAAGGCGCAATCGGCCGACGTTACCGCAGACAGGATGAAGCCGGCACGCCTTTCTGCGTGACCGTCGACGGCCAGACTCTAAAAGACAACACCGTTACCGTCCGCGAGCGCGACTCAATGGAACAGGTGCGCATCTCCACCGACCAGCTCCGCAGCTACCTGCGAGAAAAACTGGATATGTAGAATGGCCGAACAGCAGCAACAAAAAAAGAAGCCCAAAACTATGAAGCGAATCTTTAAGTGGATTGGCTTGGGACTGCTATCGCTTCTCATAATTGCAGCAACTTTCCTTCATGCTCCCTGGAAAGTAATAACACTTCTTCTCATTATTCTCGCCGCCTGCACCGCACTTCCCAAACCCGCCAGAAAATGGTTCTGGCTCTCGGCAGCCGCCGTTGTAATAGCGCTTATTATCTGGGTCTTCTTGCCCGAGGATGATGAAGGTTGGCGTCCCTACACTTTTGATAAAGAGCTGGCCGCCCTCGAAGCCAAATATGCGATACCCGATGAAGAAAACGCCTCATTTGCCTACAATGAAATATTTGATACTCTCGACATAGATTCTAATCAGCCCAAATTCTTTTGGAGAACAACACCTTCCTCGTTGCATGAACCGTGGTTGACAAAGGACCACCCGGAAACCGCCGAATGGCTCAAAAGCAAACAAAAAACAATAGAGGCTCTAATAGAAACCTCAAGAATTGAAAAATGCGAGTTTCCAATTCCCGTTGAGCCGGCAAATCTTGGTCGGCAGATGAAACGATTACGGACGATGCGTAGCTGTGCACGTTTGCTTGTCTCGTACGCCAATAATGATATAGCCGAAGGACGAATCGATGTCGGGATTGAGAAATATCTTTGCGTTCTTCGAATGGCCAAGCATTTGCGTCAACAGCAACCGTGGTGGGATCATGCCCTTAATATTAGTTTGGAATATATGGTTTTGCTGCCGCTTAATCGATTCGTAATAGAGGGTAAGCCGAATTCCGAGCAACTACAGCTAATAGCCAACTGCCTCGATGACCTTAAAAACAACTGGTGCTCAGACTTTTGTGAGTTTCTCGAATATGACAAACTGTACTATGCAAATACATTCGGTTCTTTCTATGAAACTAACTCGAAGGGTCAGGTAAGGCTGAGCCGCAAACCGGCGGAGGCCATACGGACTCAGTTTCCCAATTTGAGGCTGATACGACGCCACTTTCCAAAAAAACCTAATAAAGCATACAGCATTCTGGCTTGGTTTTTTCTGCCTTCCACCCCGCAAGGAGCTGCTAAAAGAATCTACTCCGCTTACGACCAATGCAGTGTAATGGCCGAGCCGGATTTCGACTGGGATAAGGAACCTGACGAGCTTAGCCTACCTGTTAAGCTTAACTGTCGGTTCATAATTGACTCGCTCGCAAGTATCTCGGAGGAACTCTATTACAGGATTCACGATGCATATTTAAGAAATCTTGCTTTGCGCAGAGGCTCGAGACTTTTGACAGCAATAAAACAATACAACATTGAACATGGCAGTTGGCCGGCAAGTCTTGATGCGATAAAATCGGACGCATCCGCAGAAGCTGTCATAGACCCGGTCACGGCAGGCCAATTCGAATATGAAAACCACGGCAAATATTTCTCATTATATGGAGAAACGATAAACATCTGGCCGAGATAACTGGAGTCGTGAGGCGGGTTTTGTGAAACAGGTGGTCAATAAGGAACCTTTGAATTATGAATGACCAGCATACTGCAATCAATAGCTTATCCCGGCACGAAGGTAAAGAAGTCACATTGGCCGGCTGGTTGTACAACAGCCGGGCGAGCGGAAAAATACAGTTTCTAATCGTTCGCGACGGCACCGGACTGTGCCAGTGCATCGTTGAAAAAGGCACTGTCGGCGATGAGCTCTTCGAGCAGCTAAAGCGCCTTGCCCAGGAATCGTCACTGACGGTAACCGGCACCGTCCGGGCCGACGAAAGAAGCGTCGGGGGATATGAGCTGGCGGTAACCGATGCGAAAGTAATCTCGCCGGCAGACGGCTATCCCATCACCCCAAAATCACACGGTATCGATTTTCTCCTCAAACACCGCCATCTGCACCTTCGCTCGCAGCGCCAGTGGTGCATCGGAAAAATCCGGCACACCGTCATCGACGCCATCCGCAGATTCTACAACGACAACGGCTTTGTACTAATCGATACGCCAATCCTCACAGCCACGGCCGGCGAAGAAATACAGACTCTTTTTGAAGTCGATTATTTTGGAGAGCCGCTGCACCTGGCCCAGACAGGCCAGTTGTATGTCGAAGCGGCCGCAATGAGTTTCGGCAAGGTCTACTGCTTTGGCCCAACCTTCAGAGCGGAAAAAAGCAAAACACGCCGACATCTGACCGAATTCTGGATGGTCGAGCCTGAAGTGGCTTTCATCGACCTTGACGGCCTGCTCGAATTAGCAGAGAATTTCGTCGCCTTCATAGCCGCTGGAGTCCTGCAGACCAATAAAAACGAACTCGAAACTCTGTGCGTCGATGTCACCACACTCGAAAAAATCAAACCACCCTTTTACAGGCTGACTTACACTGAGGCTGTTGACATCCTCACCGGCGAAAAGACCAAAAATTTCCTCGCTGACCAGTTAGAAGACCTCAAAAACCAGAAACAGCAAATCGAAAACAGAATCGCGAATCTCGAGGAAGAGCAAAAAGGGCAGATAAAACAATGGAAACGTGAGAAAAACGCCGCCGAGTTGATTGAACTTCGCTCCGAGCTTACTGAAGTTGAAACCAAAATCGAAAACAATCCCAAACACGCCAAACTGGCCGCCGAATTTCAATGGGGCAAGGACCTGGGCGGCTCAGACGAAACCATTATCTCACAAATGCACGATAAACCCGTCTTTGTCACGCACTATCCCAAGCAGGCCAAGGCCTTCTATATGAAAACCGACGGGGACAATGAAGAGGTTGTCTTGAATTTCGATCTGCTCGCCCCCGGCGGCTTCGGCGAAATCATCGGCGGCTCGGTTAGAGAGGACGATTACAACCGGCTGGTTGCGCGAATCAACGAACAGGACCTGAATATCGAAAATTACAATTGGTACCTGGATTTGCGAAAATACGGCTCGGTGCCGCACGGCGGCTTCGGACTCGGCGTCGAACGAACCATCGCCTGGCT
>CAYGBH010000080.1:0-12657 GCA_964348055.1 uncultured Pirellulales bacterium | reverse complement strand
AAGGGCATTCCTTTAAACTGAGGCCTTTTGAAGTGCTGGTCTTTGACGCAACGCCTCAGTAGGGGCAACCCGCGTGGTTGCTCTAATTTGCTAATGGGGTCATTGCGAGGAGCCAAGCGACTCGGCGATCTCTAACGCTACACGCATCACGCTTCACGAGATACGAATTTGCCACAGAGAGCACAGAGTTCACCGAGAATCCTATGCGAGATACAAAAGAACCTCAGGGAAAGAGATAAGTAAGTATGCCGTCTCCGGATCTGAATTCTATTATCGAGATAGACAAAAGTGTATTTTACGACATTTTTGTTATCAACATTTGTTTTTGCAGTAGCATGTTCGGTATTATCAGGAAAACTATATAATAACTTGTTATCAACTCATCCAAATTGAGTGACAGTAAAAATGAGATAAACAGACATTGCTATCAGACGTGAGAGCAATTTCACATGTTCCTTCAAAAGCAATGTCGAGGCAGAGCCACATCAGAGCATTACTATAATTTTATCGTGTGTTCTGCCATCAATCTTTGTAGAATAGCCATTGAGTCATGTGACTCAGTTTGAGAAAATGAATTATGGGAAAATAAGAGATGAAATTATGTGTAAGCGTCTGCCTGCAAGTCGTATTAGTTGGGGGACTGTGGGGATCTGTTAGACAAGAACTTGATCCTGAAGTACTTTTAGACAAATATAACTCATGTAACAAAAAGCTCGAGACTATTTATTACGAACTTGAAACTATTAAGTTTGGAAGTCTGAGACCTGGAAAACGTGTTTACTCATTGAAATATTGCTCTCATAATGAAAAAAAACAATGGATTGGTCACAGGACACAATACAAAGAAGACGGGATTGTCGACCAAGGGAGAAGCGGACTACTGAGAGATATTTATGGTGATAAGAGGGGGGTACATCTTCAGTTCTATAACCCTGAGAATAAAACAAATAGGCGCCCTCCACGTGCCTATTTAGTACGCAGTTCATTGGATGAATATGTGCAAAGCTACACAAATCATCCTCCATATGGGGGTTCTCTAACTGGTCGCTTATTTGGGAGTAATGATCAATCTGTTCATGATCTGCTTAAAGGGGCATCGAATTTAAAGTTGCATAATGAAGTCACGAAAATAATAGGCTATGATGCCCGTCTTATCGAGGCGGATACACAGTATGGGGTGGTAAAAGCATGGATTTCACCTGATTTGGATTACAATTGTTTAAGATGGGAAATTATCAAGGAACCGAATCAATTCTATAGAGATGGAAACTTTACTAATGGTTGGTTTACAGAGTGGACAGCAGTTTATGATGCCGAAAAAGTTGAACAAATTGATGGTCAGTATTTTATTACTCAAGCTAAGTTTAACTATAAAGTAGACAATGGCGATATAGTACTTGTCAATGACACATTTCACTTTAATCTTAAAAACATCGATTTAAATCCGGATTATGAAGCATTGGGGGCGTTTGAAATTCAGTTGCCTGAAGGAACTGTGGCTACTCACGAGGAAGTTCCCGGAATTCAATTTCGCTGGACGAACGGAAAGTTTGTTCCCGATGTGGATGATTATCTCATACAGAATCTAACAGGAAGACCTCTACCAAGTTTTAATAGGATTAAGGCTGACTTTGGCCTGGAGCAAGCAGTAGGAAAAAGGGTCTTAGTCTGTTTCTGGGACAGGGATCAGCGGCCGTCCCGGAATTGCATTATGCAGCTTGCAAAACAAGCTAAGCAACTCAAGCAAAAGGGCGTAGCGGTTGTCATAGTTCAAGCTTCAAAGGTTGATGAGAAAAAGCTCAATGAATGGGTGAAAAAGAATAATATCCCCTTCCCGGTTGGAATGGTTCAAGGTGATGAGGAGAAAATACGTTTGGCCTGGGGCGTCAAGTCATTGCCGTGGCTGATTCTGACGGATCGGGAGCACCACGTGGTTACCGAGGGAATTACCTTACAGGTATTGGATGACAAACTGAAAACGGATTAAGAAGAACCAAGGGGTCAGGATTTTGGTTTTGCACTCCCCAGAATTTTATTGGGGACGTTTAACAATTTACGAATATGTTGGTAAAGAATAAAATCCCTCAGGCTTGCGGTCTTTTTTTCACGCTTGAGATGGTTTATAGTAAATAATGCTTATTAGATTAAGCCCCTGCTACCCTCACTTCTCCTCCGCATGTCAGCAGGGGCTTTTTTATTACCCTACCTCAGATATCCTGCGGCTTGAGTTTGTCCGTTGTAACATGACTAACCCGCCAGCATTAACGAGAAGGTGCCCAGCAGGCCCCAAGATGGATGAAAGCTGATTTCGTATAGCTGTTTGCAGAATTGATAAGTTAACTGTGGACAACATCCGTCCACTGCCTTTGGGTCGTATAGGTTGCTTTGTATCGATGCAGGAAAAGATTGCGTTCTCCGGATTGAAGCGAATTAATAAATTTTTTTGGCTTCACAAATATCTGTTACCCAAAAGCTTATGATAAAACTGCTAAGTTTGAGAATTTTTTTGTTGACTATCTCAGCAGAATTTGCTAAAGAAGGTAAATTGCAGGCAAATAATTGTTTTGGTGAGTAACATACCTTAGACCAAGACATACAAAATATAGCTCCAGACGCTAACGGAGTGAGGGACAATGAGCGTTACTTAATGGAGTAGAAAACGGAATGCAGGAGAAGCGGAAGACCAAAGCCGACCGACTTCAAGAGTCAGATACTCTGCGCCGTGTTTGCAGACTTACACAATCGGCGGAGGGGTGGTCTGGCCCATTCGACGCTACATCCGACCTTTTGTTCGTACAGGATAAGTCTGTTTGTGATTTGCTTAAGGCAAAACCTGGGGATTTGATCGACAACAAGTGTTACGAAGTCCTGCCTAAATCTGACAAACCCCGGCCAAACTGCCCGTTAGCAAAGGCCCTCAAAGACAAGAGGCCCCATACAGAAAAAGCATACGACTCCAATATTGGCATACCGCTTTTCATTACCGCATCTCCGTTATCTGATGAAAACGGAGAATTGACCACCGTAGTACATGCTGTTACAGACATCACAAAACGCAAGAAGGCAAGGGAAGTACTGCGCGCGGTCGGCAGTAGAGAGAATGTTGTTGGGAGCTGGGGGAGAAAACAATGAAGAAATTAGTAATAACCTTGGTGATGGCAACAGTGCTGTTTACAGGCCCTGGAATTGCCGAAGTGAAGGTCGAGATCTGCCGTATCCCCATATGGATGGAAGTAGGTTTCTGCGTGGAGCTCAATGGCGCTGAAGACGCCGAGATCCTGTTAGTCCAGACGGACTGTGAAAAGGTCGGCAGGGACGCGGACGATTGGCCCTGCTACTATGGATGCACGAAGGTTAATATTAGAACCAACTTTGAAGTATCCATTGAGGGCGACGTGAGCCATAGTGGATGGGACATGAGCCACAAGGAGAGGTTCAACGGTAAAGAGCCGCTCATGCTCCCTGGCGATGGCAACTGGCACGAAGTTGAAGCTTGTGTCATAGCCTACAACCTAAAGCTGTGGGAAGAGGCAGCAGCCGGTGTCAAGGAAGAGATTGGTTACCTTACATTTAGGGTAAAGCCAACAGGTTCACCGCCTTAGTAGAGCCTTATGAAGAAGCGCAGGTCACCGGGCAGGGACGGCGTTTGTTGGGTATTTGATGAACGTCTATAATCTGCTGAAATTCTGTGACTGCTAAGAAAAGCAAGGGAGGGATGGCTTATCCATCCCTCCCTAAATTTTTTTCAAAAGAGCGGGAATTTGGCCACTTTGCGCTCGCAGAATGGCGACTCTACCTCAGATATCCTTCGGCTTGAGTTCGGCAATTGTATAATGTCAAAATGTCTTGCACAGTTGTCCGACAGAAAATGCTGGGAGTGGTCACAGAACTTGCGTTTGTTAGAGAAGTTATGTATTGTAGGATAATAAACATGACAGAATGAAGTGTGATTGATAGTAAACAGGAAATCTTGGTATTTGTATTTTCGTTGAGCTTTCATGGGACCTAAAGTGAAACGAAGAGACTTCGTGAAATCAGTTGGACTCGTGGGAATATCATTATTTTCTAAAGTATCCCCTGCGAAACCCCAGAAAAAGAGACCTAATATTCTATGGATGATTGCTGAAGACTTCAGTCCCGATTTGGGCTGCTACGGCAACACAATAGTCCATACGCCCAATATCGACGGCCTGGCTCGTGGCGGAGCAATTTACACTCGTGCCTATACATCCGCACCGTCGTGCTGTCCGAGTCGGTCGGGTATGATGACCGGCGTGTGGCAGATTGCCATCGGGGCTCATAACCAACGACCGGCTATTAAGAAACCTTTACCCAAAGGGGTGCATGTGATTACGAAATATTTCCGTGATGCAGGTTACTTCACGGCCAATATTCGTAACTTTGTACAAGAGCCTTATGGCAGGGCTGGGACCGGCAAGGATGACTTTGGCTTCCAGCCGCATCAACATAAAGTCTGGGATTCAAACCGATGGTCTGACCTTCAGAAGAATCAGCCCTTTTATGCTCAGATGACAATAAGCAATACCCATCGCAGTTTCATCAAACCTGCATCAATCGTAGAATTTCAGGTTGATTCGGCCCGAGTTAAGGTCCCCCCGTTCTATCCCGATGTGCCTGTGGTTCGACAGGATTTTGCCGATTATTATGCCTCTACTAATGCTCTTGATGTAATCGTCGGTAAAGTGCTAAAACGCCTGAAGCAAGATGGCCTCGATGAAAACACCGTTGTGCTGTTCATTGGTGATCATGGCCGACCTATGTTGCGGGGAAAACAGTTTCTGTATGAGCAGGGTATTCGCATTCCTATGATCATCCGCTGGCCCGGGCATATCCAGCCGGGTACAGTTGTCAATGAATTGATCAGTGCTCTGGATTTGGCCCCAACTTTTTTGAAACTGGCTGGCGCCGATGTGCCTGAGCATATGCATGGCCATGTTTTTTTGGGGCCTAACCGAGGTAAGCCGCGCAGGTATATCTTTGCGGCACGCGATCGGATTGATGAGGCAGTTGACCGCATCCGATGCGTGCTTGATAAACAATTCAAATACATCCGTAATTATATGCCGAATATGCCTTATCTTCAGCCGCAGATCTATCGCGAAATGAATTACCCTACACGGGAACCGTTGATGCAAATGTTTGCCCAGAAGAAACTAAACAAAGTTCAGGCGCGTTTTTTTCAATCTAATAAGCCTCAAGAAGAATTATATGACTTACAGAAAGACCCCTGGGAAACAGAAAATCTGGCTAACAATCCTAAGTATCAGAATGAACTGAAACGGTTACGCCAAGCACTTGAAATGCGACTGACAGAGGTCGGCGATAAGGGAGCTACTCCTGAGCCGATGGCCGAATATACTCAGATCATGGAAGAAAGGGCATTAAAACGTAATCGCTGGGTGGAATCAGGTCGCAAACTTCCACAGACCTGGCAGCAGATGTTAAGATGACCGATGTCAGCCCCTGCGTAATCTCGCTTTTCTCCTCCTTCCTCCGCATCTCAGCAGGGGCTTTCTTTGCACGCGCTGAGAAATCCATAGAATGGCCTTTACGAACTTCTATCGAGGCATACTTATTGCCAACATCTTTGTCTTTGCCTCTCAACGACCCATTTTAAGGGGATTAGCAGTTTAAGACAGAATTAATTCAATTCGGGAAAATGCTTTATTACCCAAGTAATTTTGCTTGTCAGCACGTGCTTGTGCCTGATAACACGGTGGGTCAGTTCATTCATCTTATACGGGGCCCCAAATGGACACTGAGGTGGACCATCGGGAAAATAGTCAGGATTCTTAGTCACCTCATCTAAATCATCAGGCCAGCCAGCTCTGTCTTGATTGAACATTTCTATCTGTCTGTTTATTATTTGAATGTTATTGCGACAGGCACTAATCTTGGCGCCCTCAGTGCTGCCAGCAATTCGTGGAATAGCAACTGTCGCAAGACATCCTATGATCAAAACGACAATCATCAATTCAACAATGGTCAAACCTTTTGTAGGCCGCATTCTAAATCTCACTTCTAAAATTCTGAACTAATCCCATATTAATATCGGTTATGTTCGACGGCAAATTGAGGAAGAAAGTGTGATATATGCTGGTTAAGCCTATTTGTGGGACTCTTATAATATTCGTAAAGCCGCTCGTTGCATTTTGATGTGCGCTGAAACCTCCTGGCCCTACCTCAGATATCCTTCGGCTTGAGTTCGGCCATTGTAGAACGCCAAAACCCCTCTGAGGGCAGTTCTACAGAATATCCTGAGCCGGTCTGACCGTTGTTCTTGCAAAAAATTCTCTTTATAGGGTTTTTCTGTTGAAAGACTTCTCGCAATCTTGTAGAATATTGGCAATGTTTGATATCGCGAAGGAGCGGTGAGAAAGATTCTCTCACACTTATCCAGCTTTCCAACGCGAATAGCTCGACTTCTCTGTTAAAATGTATAATGTGAATGGACAACATGTGCCGTCTTTGCAAAATAGGCTTTTTGAGAAGATCCGGTGACGAAAAAAAATTAAAGACCAAAAGAGGAGGTGTTACATGAACAATCAATCAATTCTTTTGTTGGCGGCGATCTTGGGTTTGGGTATCTTCGGGATTGTTCCGCAAGATGCAGTCGCTATGGCTGATGGTTGGCTGGGAATAAATAGTTACCACTTACATAGCCTCTGCGGGGGGTGGGGTCTCGGAAATGCCCTTAACGGCGAAGATTTTTGGAATGTCTCTCTCTGGCACCCCTTATTTCCGCCGCATTGGTTTATAGTTGATCTGGGCGAATCCACTGCTATAAAGAAAGTCCGCGGTCGATCAAGGACGAGTTTGGATCCTAGCAGTGTTGATATTTATGTGTCTGATGAATTGGAGAGTTGGGGCATGGCGGTAGCTACTGGCATTACCAGTTGGCAAGATACCAGTTCGTGGGTCGAGATAGATACAATCGACAAAATCGGTCGCTACATCAAGGTAGAAGTAACCGCTACAGAGGGTGACCATGGCGACCACTACATGGAATGGGGGAAGAACGAGAACGATGATTCTCAGTCTGATTACATGGCAATCTTTGATGCCTACGTAGGTGATGTGACCCAGGATCCAAGTGCATTCGTGCTCGTCAGTATCGATATGCTCAATGTACAAATCGAAGGTAAATGGATCACCTGGTATATTTGGCTGCCGGAAGGGTACGATGTTGCCGATATTAAACCGGACAGTATTCTGCTTAATGGGGTAATAAAGGCTGCCTGGCGCTGGATTGACGAGGAGAAGCAGGTGCTGATGGCCAAGTTCAGTCGCTCAGAGGTTCAGAATATCGTCGAGCCAGGTGAGGTGGAACTGACTGTAAGCGGTAAGCTTACTGACGGCACGAAATTTGAAGGCAGCGACACGATTATAGTCATAGACAAAGGTGGAAAGAAATAGCATTAAGGCTGTGTATCATGACTTTTTGGGGCTGTGAGCATCTCGCTTGCGGCCCTTTTTTCACCATTTGAGATAGTTTATAGTAAATAATGCTTATCGGACAAAGCTCCTGCGCTGGTCGTGGGTTTCACGGCGTAGTACGGACTCCCAGCACGTTATTTTACCGTAAGATAGGTCCATTTCGAGTTTCGGGAACCTTCGTTGTCTGTCACGCGGCATCGAACGAGGTAGGTCCCGCCTTTGAAGTATCTGTGCACCGGTGACGCCGACGGTGAATAATTCCCATCCCCGAAATCCCAGGAGTATTCCGTAATGTGGCCGTCGGTATCACTGACGCTGCAACGGAAATCGACACACAGGCCGTTGCTGGACGTCTCTATTTTCGTGAGGGTGGGGGTATCATTTCTGTTTCTTGCGGTTCCCTGACAGATGGCATTCATAGTCCGCCAGGCCGTCTCACATGCCTCGTGGTGGATACGTCTGCTTTGTTCGAGGTCGAAACCCTTTTCAAACCATTGCGCTCTTGCTGCGGTTACCGCTTCAATGATATTTATCTCTACCGGAGCAATAAGACGGTTGATGTATCGGTCGTACTCTTTGCCTTCCTTGCTGTTGTAGAGCTTCTCCGAGGCGCCGCTGAGCGTGCTGTCTGGGTCGTTGGAAGACGCGCGTGGAGAAATATCGTTTTCCAGGGCAACCCAGCAGGGCACGAAACACGTATAGTCCGGATTTCCCAACGCCACCCACATTGTAGCAATTCGAGTATCCTCGCCTGCATTAACGCCATGTGCAACCATGACTGCAATGGTATTTTCATTTGATATGTCCCTCGGATTCTCAAATCCTGGCGAGCCCGAGCGGGAGACGATGTTGAACATATCGGCCATAGTAATTCCACCGGCAGCGGCAGAGTTGCGCATTTTGACAACGGCCTTGCGGTACCTGGCGCCGGCCCGGCGGGGATTGTCAGTATGACCGGTTTGCATTTGCGAGTCATTATCGCGCACGACAAACTGCCATGGCAATTGTCGGAGCCGATTATCATTGGTGGGGTCGTATTCGTAATAAACGTCTCCACATAATTCCCAGGTGCAGGCACCTCCTTTAGCATCACAAAACGAGGATGATAGACTGATTGGCGTGGGCCAATAGTGTGCATTCCCGCCAGTGACGGCAATAATCGCCTCGCGTACCTCGGCAATCGTAGAACATTCCCCAAGAATGTAGTTCTTAAACTGCTGGTGATTCGAGTACTTCCAACCTTCGGTCTTGAACTCCTCGATAGTGGCGTTTGCCAGGGCCAGACCGGCGCTATTAAGTCCCATCTTGGGACTGTCCAAGTCGGGACCGATTCCGAGAAAACTATACGTGCTGGGTTCCCGCCCCCGTGGTTTGCTGCGCAAGCCCACAGCGGGGGCGGGGTCTCTGCCGGTCTTGTACATGACAAAATGTCTCAGTCTACTTTTTCCTCCATCGCGGTTTTTCCACGCCAGCGGACGTCTGTCTTGTGTGGCATTACCCATAGCACATCCTACAGTGCAGGCCTCCAACCACCCGGGCATTAGCAGGAAAAGTACCAAAAACAAGTAGCCGCTGAAGGCGGTTCTGATCCTGTCCAGCCTGCCGAAGGTAGGTGGGATCCGATCCCGGGCGTTGCCCCGGTCGGTCTTGCTATTTAATCCCATCGTCTTCGCTCCTCGTATAATTATTAAAAATTTGCTGCTTCGAACCAAAGCCTTTTTGCAGTGGTGGTCTTCGACGCTTTGCCTCATTAGACCCTGTCAAATATAAGCTCCGTAGGCTGTCATATCCTATCATGAGTTGAAGTTAACAGCAAGCCGTACCATTGTTTCATAATTCGCTATCATCTTGGGTGTGATTTTCCGGCCAATTGGAGCTGCGGACGGCATTAGGACAAAACCTTTGCCCTGGCCATTGGTTCCGTCTTTGAGGCTCTTTTCGACAATCTTTTCAAATTCGGCCGGCTCGGTATTTTCTATGTCGGTCAGCTCTATATTGCCGAAAAGAACCAGTTCCTTGCCGTAGTCGCGACGGACGTACACAAGCTCCACGTCCCCTTGTGGAGGCGGCTAAATGGGGTCGATGGCAGCAGCGCCCATCTCGACAATGTAATCAAGAACGGCACGAATCCTGCCGTGACAGTGAATTCGGGCAAACCCGCACCCTGGCTGTAATAGAATAACCTTTAGTCGCAGTTACTTTGAAACTTAGAGCAAAATGTCGCGGCTGTGAGCCCTGAGGCAACCGGGACTTGTATCCTTTCCATTTTGCGCTTTCCCCACCCCAACTCTCTCTTTTTCTCCCCAATTCGATGGCTCTGTAAACCTTCTGTTTTCACTTCTTCAATTCGAGGATGCGCCGCTCTTAGCATCAACCGACGGATTTAGACCGTCGGCAGAAAGGCGTCGTTTATGCGCTTTTCGAGCCCGGTCCTCGAATTCTTTGAAGATATTAAGCTGGGTCTTGTCGTAGAATGCCAATTCGGGATGCCATTGTATCCCGAGAATCCAGCCAACCTGATCGGCGCTGTCTGCCTCGATAGCCTCGATAATACCATCGGGGCCGGTCGCGGCGATTCTTACGCCGGGGGCAGGCTCAGCGACGGCATTACCATGCAAGCTGACAACTTTCGTCAGATGCCTGACGCCTAATACCTCTGCGAGCTTACTGCCAGGGTCCAGTTCAACCGAGTGGCCCGTCAAAACCAAGTGACGGTCTATGAGCTCTCGTTCTTTACGAAGGTTTCGAACGGTTCCGCCCAGAGCAACGTTTATTATCTGGCAGCCACGGCAGATGCCGAGGATGGGTAGGCCGCGCTGCCTGGCCACCTGAATGAGGGCGATTTCGAAGTCGTCACGCAGCCGATGAACCAGCATGGTCAATTTCGGGTCGCCGCCGTAAAGCTTCGGGTCTACGTCACCTCCGCCGGGTAGGAAGACACCGTCAATCTGTTTTTCTTCAAGCAGGGCTTTCACCGCTTCCGGGCTTACGTCGGGGTCGCCAGCCGCATCGGGCCACAGCTTTATAAGACGCCCACCGGCTGCGGTCACGGCACGCTGGTAGGCCGCATCGGTTATCCCGACTCGGCCCAAGAGCGTGTTATCCAGCGAGAAGGCAATACGCGGGGCATCTTCGGGCAGAGACGCCTGTATCCAAACAGGATAGATAACACGAAGCGATATGTAGATGCCGACCAGGATGCCGAGCAGAATGGCCAGCGCGATTGCGATGCGGCGAAGCCGGCGCCATCGGCGTTTGGTTGGCGGGGGCGCTTTGCCGGAATTACAGGTTTGCTCGTCATTCATCGTCGTCACCGGGCCCACCTTCTCCTGTGATAAGTTCGAGGTTCACCTTTCCATGCCGCAGGAAGACAGCTAAGGGATACAGCACACCCAACGCAGCGGCCGGATCGTCGCGCGAGAGGACATCGTAGATGTTGTCTTTGTGTTCCTCAAGGAGCTGCCTGGCCTTGTTGAATCGATCCTTGACGTCAAAGTATTTTTTAACGCCGCGAAAGAGTTTCCGGATGCCCCGGCGTTTGGAGCCAGTGCGAAATTCCTCTTTTGCCTGCTCCCACGAGTCACTTAGAGCCGCCATACCCTGTTCGTTGTCGGCCATCTCCTGCAGAGTGGCCAAAAAAGCCAGGATAGGCGTTTCCGTTCGAACATCCGTTCTGATTTTCGTCACGGGGTCCACATGCCCTTCCACTGCGAGTTGGAAGAGCAGCCACGGATAGTCCCATCCCGATTCGACCGACTGTATAAGGCCGCCGAAGAACCGCGGATTGACTTCTATCAGGTACGGCTGTGCGTCAGGTGTCCCTTCCCAACGAAAATCCAGTTCCGCAACACCGTGCCATCCGAGTGAGCCTAAAAGCTCGGCTGCGACCTTCTCCATTTCCGGCGCTTTTACCGTCTCACGCATGACCGTCGCCCCTCGCTCTGCGGGGAAAGCTCGCAGCCCGCGATATGTCATCGATGCCGCCATCCTTCCGTGGTCAAAAAGTGTGGTTACGCAGTAGTCGTCCCCGCCGACTGATTCCTGAATAATTGGATAATCCTTTTCTTTGAGTTTGAAGTGCTCTATGAATTCTTCAAAGGCCGATTTCAACTCATCGAGTGTGTCGACTTTTCGTATACCGACGCCCGACGCCGCTTCTCGAAGTTTCATAAAAGCCGGCAGAGCCACCTTCGAAGCAATCGACTCAAAGTGCTCCAGGCTCTCCGGCATCCACGTCTTTGGAATGGGCAGCCCTTGCTCGGCCGCATAGGCCGCGAGTGTCCCCTTGTTGTGTACCTGTTCGATATGTTCTATCTGCGGCACCGGAACGCGGATGTGAGGCTCGAAACGCTCACGGTGACGGGCGATAAGATAGGTCTCCTTGTGAATGGGCATCAGGACGTAGGGTGTCGTCTCATCTTTAGGTTTTTGTTCAAGGACCGTTTTCTCCAGCACATCAAGGAACGCTTCCGGTTCTTTCGTTGGATTTGGATAACGAAATTCCGCTACGCTGTATCGCGAGAATGAGGCCACCGTCATGGCGTATTCATCGCCTGTGATGACTTCCACGCCACGCCGCCCGAGGCTGCGGGTGGCGACCAGCGTCTGCCAGCCGCGCGAGAAGGTAATGATGGCCCGGCCGGCACTGCCCGTGTTTTCTGTATGTTCGCTCACGTCAATTTTATTAGGGACAGTCACCCTGTTTTTTCCCCTTTCCTTTTCAAACCATACACTACCCAAAATTCTCTAATTCGGCAAGGGCAAACCTCAGTTCCCACCAAAGCAAAGAATTCCGCATGCTTTAGGGAGATTATCGGGGATAGAGTTCCGATTTTAATAGGAAAAAAGGCAGCCATAAAAGGTGCTTTTTTAACCGTTTTTTGTTGACTATTGTTTGTAAATATTTTAAAATACGCGTGTGTTTGCCAATGAGCAAACACAAACCGCCCGTAGGTGGAAATAACAGACAATCGTCAGTCTGGGGGCTCTTTTGATGGTCATCATCTCACAAAAAACCGTCAAACACAACTTTATTGGCTCATCAGGCAGAAATCAGCGGAAAAACCTACGAAGTTTTGACTACTTTTTATGCAAAACAAAGCCAAAGTTAAAATAGGTAAAATGAACGCAAGCTACTTTATCACAAAGGATTATGACAAAAACAACGAACAATCAACAACGAACGTTATTCAAAACAAA
>CAYGBH010000079.1:0-12690 GCA_964348055.1 uncultured Pirellulales bacterium | reverse complement strand
TTGACCACCACGGGGCCAACGAAAAATCCAAGTAACACCAGGCTAATCTTAAGATAATCAAACCATTTCATTTTACACCGTCCCTTCTGTCCAAAGGGGCCTAACGCGCCAGCGCGGCGATTTCCGTTGGGTTCAGCGCTTGGTTGTAGATGCGAACATCGTCAATCAGGCCGGAGAAGAAACTGGCGGGTTCAAGATTCCTTCCGGCACCAATGTACAGACCGCCGTCCGAGCTTCCCAAACCAGTCTGCGTGTCTGTGGCCACCTCCACGCCATCGGCGTATAGGATTCTATTGGAGCCGTCCCACACAAAGCCAATATGATGCCAGAGACCGTCGTTGATTATGGATTGTGATATCAGTGGTAAGCTGACCCGGCCGGTACCCTTTAATTCCGTCACCAATTTTCCATCCGTTGCATCCGCAGAAAGCCAATCGGCCCCGCCTGTTTGAGATATGACAGCCTGCCCCGGGGCGCTGCCTTTAATCCAGGCAAAGACGCTGAACGCCCCTTCCGCCGGATTCAGGACAAAGTCGGCGCTAACGTAGTCATCGGTCCCGTCGAATTCGAGTGCACCATCTACCTTACCGACGACAGGCCGCCAGAGCGGATTACCATTGAGGGTCCCGCTGTTGTCACCCGCGCTGTCGTAGGCGATGCTGCCTTCTGTTTCGTCCAGCTTCCAGTGCGCTATCAGGGGAGAATATTGCGGCCAATTGTCAGAGCTTATAGTCTCGCCGACCGTCAAAATCTTTACGGCGCACGCAGCCTTCTGGGCAAATGTCTCGGCGTCGCTTAGGGTGCCTACATTTCGACCCCAGTGGTAGGGTATGGCCAACTCGGGCTTTATATACTCCGTCGCCTCTGCTGCCTCGACCGCGTTCATTGTGTACGTACCGCCTGCGGGCAGTATCGCTGCGTCAATGCCCTCAAGCGCTTTCATTTCATCCGTCAGGTCTGTATCGCCCGCGACATAAATCCGTTTCGAGCCGAGCTCTATTATGAACCCGACCCAGTTCCTCGACTTGGGATGGTTTGGTTTGTTGGTATTATACGCAGGCACCGCAGTTACGCTGGCACAGCCCAATTCGATTGTCTGGCCGGGAGCGATTGACTGGCCGCTACCGTACTGCTGGACGACATCAGGCGGAGCGATAAATTGCGTCCCGGAATTGGAAACCCTGGCGATATCCGAAGGCGAGTAATGGTCACCATGAGTGTGAGTAACACACACCAGCGTCGCATCATTGGGCGATTCGGTCAATCTCTCCGGGTCCACGTATACTACACAATCTTCCGTCCAGACCTTCACACTCGAATGACCGAGCCACTGTATATATATAATTCCCGAATCTTCTTCGAACCAGCGTTCAGCAAAAACAGCAAGGTCCTTGTAAGTAATTTTTCCATCGCCAAGAGGCGCAGGAGCGATGTCAACCGATAATTCGGCCTGGCCCCAGTATTGAGCAAGCCTGCAAAAATCTTTGAAGTCGACCTTTCTGTCGGCGTTGAAGTCAATGACTGGCTCGATTGACACCTGCCATATATCCCAGGCACCTGACCCGCCGGGCCGGTTGGATTCGAAGAGAAGCATACGTCCGTCAGTTGAGATACACGGCCAATCCTCATCATCGAGGCTATTAACAAATGAACCGAGTTTCACAGGCATGCCCCAAGCGCTTTGCGTCGTTTCTCGCGTGGTCATATATATATCGCACAGGTCACCGCCATCAAGCTGGTTTGAGCCGAACAAGAGTGTCAGGCCATCGGTTGATAGCTTCGGCCTGGCCTCCCAAAGCGCACTGTTGACGGTTGGCCCCAGGTTTACCGGCTCGCCCCAAGGGTCATTTACTGTTGTCCGCATAGTAACCCACAGGTCGGGGCCACCATAAGTGCCGGCCCGATTAGAGGAAAAGTAAAGCGACAATCCATCTGCCGAGATGCCCGGGCCGTGGTCCTCGTATTCGGAGTTTACAATCGGCCCCAGATTCACGGGCTCATCCCAGTCTTGCTCTGTCGTATTCCGCCTGGCCACCCACAGGTCGAAATCACCTGAGCCGCCGGGATGGTCGGAGGCAAAAAAGAGCGATAGTCCGTCGGCCGAGATGCTCGAATCGCATTCCTCGTATACCGTATTCATAATCGGCCCAAGATTCACAGGCTCACCCCAGTCCTCGTCTATCGCCGTACGCTTTGCCACCCATAGGTCACTACCACCTGAGCCGCCGGGACGGTCGGAATCGAAGAAGAGTGACAGGCCGTCAGTCGAGATGCTTGGCCCTGCATCATAATATGAACTGTTGACATTTGGGCCAAGATTAGCGGCAGAGCCAAAGGTGAACTCCGCGTTCGCGCTGCCACCGCCGCCAAGCACAACAACGACAAAGCCGATCAACACCATGCTAATTTTAGAACTGTCAAACAACTTCATTTTAACTATCCTTTCCGTCCATCAGGCCGAGGAAAAAACATGCAGAGAAAAATCCCTGCTCCGGCTGGGTTAAATTGACCAAAAAACACCTGCGTGGACGTATGAAGAGGAAACCAACCCTCACGGAAAGCCAGAACTTCATCGCGAATCCTCCTTAAATCTAAGAATAGTTTATGTGACTGAGAGAAAAATGTCAAGCGAAATACAGGACTTTTGAAAAGTAGAAAGGAGCTTAGCACATAGGGAATATATCAAAGATAAATACGAAATCTGAAATACAAAACCTTTGCCTGCGAAAGCAAGTATTCAAAAGAAGCTGAACGAAATTTTGAATTCCGGTGCTCTGGGATGAAATATTGGGTCTAATTTGTAAAATTCGGCAAATTTTTATTGAATTGCTAAGAAGCAGCCTGCCATGATAACTGGAGACGAGAAAGCCGGTTCTAATCCTGAAAAAGGCTATTTTATGCGGACGTTGGCGGCTCGAAGACGATTCTTGGCCATGTGAGTGCATTTTTTGCGTCGGATTCGGGCTAAAAATTATACAAATTCGACAAAAAAATTATTGTCATTGGTAGATTTGACGATTAGTATAAAAGGTTTAGGTATAAGGATTAACAGCTGCCAAAGCTAACTTTTGAACTTAAGAGGCATTAAAATGCTTTTGACAGGATTAGCAAACAGTGCAAAGTAGACGAACCACAATCGACGTGCACCGCTGGGCTTTGCGCAAATGGTGGCTTTGCAACCGGTGTTTCTGCTTCAATGTCGGAAAGCGAACGAGGTTTTTTAACTACCGGAGGCAGATGATGTAGCACAAAGGTAAACTACAACCTCTGTTCGTTTTGGACATGCTGGGGAACTCATTGGCAAGGAACCCCATACTGAAGTGGAAACTTAGTAAGTTTCCACTTTTTTTGTCCGGCACGAATTTGCGGTGCCGGGTAGAAATAGAAAAGAAATTGGCGCTGGATTAAAGAGATAAGAACTATGAGTCAGGAATTACTGAGAATCGTGGATAACATTGCCCGTGACAAAAATATAGACAAGGAATCGATATTTGTGGACCTGGAAGAAGCTATGGTCTCGGCAGCGAGGAAGCACTTTGGTGAGCCGGAAAGCAATATAGTAGTAAACATCGACCGCAACACCGGTCAGATCACCGCCTCCAAGGACGATGTGCAAATCGATATAAAACAGCTCGGCCGAATCCCCGCCCAGACAGCCAAGCAGGTGATGATCCAGAAGCTTCGGGCTGACGAAAGAGATAGTATCTATACCGAGTTTGTCCAGCGAAAAGGAGAAATCATAAGCGGCTCGGTCGTGCGATACGAAAGTGGAACACTGATTGTTAACCTGGACCGTTGGACCGAAGGCTTTATGCCAAAAAGTGAACAGATAATGGGCCAGACGCATCGGGTAGGCGAGAGAATTCGATGTTTGATTCTTGATGTAAAAGAGACTTCGAATCAGGTCAAAATTATTCTCTCCCGCACACACCCTGAGTTTATCCGCCGATTGTTTGAGTTAGAGGTGCCGGAGATCAATGAAAAAATTATCGAAATACGAGCACTTGCGCGAGAGGCGGGCTATAGAACCAAAGTTGCAGTGGTCTCATTCGACGACAAGGTCGACCCCGTCGGGGCCTGTGTGGGGGTGCGAGGCAGCAGAATAAAGAACATAGTCGATGAGCTCGGCGGAGAGAAAATAGATATCGTCCGCTGGAATGAGTCGTCCCAGGTGCTTGTGGCAAATGCGTTGATGCCGGCAAAAGTCAGTGAAATCGCCTTGTGCTTCGAGCTGGGACGAGCGACAGTGGTTGTCGATGAGGACCAACTTAGCCTGGCTATTGGCAAGCACGGGCAGAATGTCCGGTTAGCTGCCAGGCTGGCCGGCTGGGATATCGATATATTAACGCCGGATGAGTACAATCAGGGCATCGAACGATTGACAAACTGCGTCAAGACTGCAGAAGGCGCTGACGATACAATGGTTGACAAGCTGATAGCCCTGGGCGCCATATCTGTTCAAGACCTGGAGGATGTAGGGGTCGAACCATTAATTAACGAACTGAAGATCGGTTCGGACATCGCGGAAAAACTGGTTGCAGCAGCAACCGAAGAAGTGAAACGTTTGACGGCTGAGTCAAAACAAAACGAGGCGGACAAGCAGCTGGCCCAACAGACAAAAACAGCAGATAACGAACAATAAACGTATCCTGTGAATCGTAAAGCCCGTTGATACTGAACATGGCTGAGATTGGAGATTTGTTTTTTGGCTACTACAAGAGTTTACATTTTGGCCAAGGAACTTGGTGTAAAAAGCGCTGCTATTGTTAAGAAGTGCCAGGATGAGGGTCTGGACGTAAAGAACCACATGTCGGTGATATCGGCTGGTCTGACCGCAACTATCCGGGAGTGGTTCAGCGAAGGGGAAAATATTACAACGGTTGAGACGTCCGAGAAGGTGGACCTGGATAAGGTCCGAATCAAAAAGAAAGTAAAGCGAAAACCACCGGCGAAGAAAACAAAAGCTAAGGCTAAGACTAAGCAGGTAAAGCCACGTACTAAGCGAACTAAGACAGCAGCCAAACCGGCCGCTACAATAGAAGCTGAACAAAGTGAGCAAGAAACGGCCGCTACGGTAACTGCAGAAGAGCCACTACCCACAGAAGAACAGATAACAGAAGAACCACAAGAGCGAGAACCGGAACCGATACTACCTGCTGGGCCGATTTTAAAAAAGCCCGAGCCTGCTCGACTGAGCGGACCGCAGCTTGTTCGGGTCGAGGCACCGGAGCCGTTACGACGACCAAGGCCGAGACCGAGAATCAGGTACGATGCACCTGTTACTGAGCCCTTGATGTACATCGAACAGGAACAAGACAATGTGACTTTTGCTCCAATCAAGGAAAAGAAACAATTACCAAAGCGATACAAAGATAGAACACATGGGCGAAGGCAAGACGAGCGGGATTCGGAGATAATAAGGAGATCTAAACTCAGTAGCAGATGGCGACAAAGAGATATTGAGGAAAGACAAGCCCGGCTTGATGCCGCCGGCGGTGAAGGCCTGCGATTAAGGCCAATACGTAAAATTGCCACCAAGCTCAAACGCAGGGCTGCTGTTGTCAGGCCGAAAAAAGCCGTCGTAAGCGAGCCAATCACAGTAAAGGATTTATCTGCAGCTTTGGCGATTAAATCAACGGATATCATCAGCAAGCTGGTACAACAGGGCGTAATGGCCACAGCCAATGAGGTCATAAGCAGCGACGTTGCGGAACTGGTTGCCCTGGAGTTCGACACTGAGCTGACGGTGCAATCCAAAAGCACACTGGAGGAACACATACGGACTGAATTTGAAGAACGCCAAAGAGACAATCTCCAGAGGCGAGCGGTGGTTGCTGCAATGCTTGGGCACGTTGACCACGGCAAGACCAGCCTGCTGGACAAAATTCGGTCGACTCAGATAGCAGCCGGTGAAGCAGGCGGCATTACCCAGCATATCGGAGCATCCGAAGTTACCTGGGACAATAAGAAAGTAACATTTCTCGATACGCCGGGACATGAGGCTTTTACGGCTATGCGTGCCAGAGGTGCCAATATGACTGATGTTGTGGTGCTGGTGGTTGCCGCCGACGACGGAGTGATGCCACAGACTGTCGAGGCGATAGCCCACAGCAAGGCAGCAAACGTGCCGATTATTGTGGCATTGAATAAAATAGATTTGCCCGGCTGCGACTTAAATCGTGTTTACTCACAGTTAGCCGAGCAGGAACTGACGCCCACTGAATGGGGAGGCCAGACCGAAGTCGTTAAAACCAGCGCGGTGACCGGTGAGGGTATAGATGATTTGCTTGAATCTCTCGATTATGTAGCTGAACTGCTTGAACTCAAGGCCGATGACACAATCCCCGCAACAGGATGGGTTGTTGAGGCGAGGATGTCAGCACGGCGTGGTCCTGTGGCAACTTTGTTAATCAAGGAGGGCCGGCTGAAAAAGGGCGATGTGGTATTAGCTGGGGACGCCTACGGAAGAGTAAAAATGTTGAAAAACAGCTACGGCAAAAACATAAAGACAGCTACAAACTCTATGCCGGTGGAGGTAACAGGCCTGAGCGATGTCCCCCAAGCCGGGGACAGATTCTACTGTCTGGATGACATCAACAGGGCCAAAGCCGCCGCAGAGGAAAACCAAATACGCTCAAGAGAAAGTGCTCTGACAGAACGCAGCCAGGTAACGCTGGATAATCTATTCAGCCAGATAGAGGCGGGCAAGACCGAAGAGTTGGATCTTATCATTCGGGCCGACGTACAGGGTTCAATCGATGTCTTGACGAGATACTTATCTGAGTTGAGCACTGATGAGGTAAGGATTAATATCCTGCACTCGGCACCGGGCGGAATTACAGAGGGCGATGTTGTGCTTGCTGAGGCCTCAAACGCCATCATTATCGGCTTTAACGTCGTCCCCGAGGAACACGCAGCCAAGATTGCAGAAGCTAAAGGTGTTGAGATAAGACTCTACAATGTCATCTACCGTATAACCGAAGATTTGCAAAAATCAATGGTCGGCCTGCTTGAGCCGGAAGAAACAGAGAACTCGCTCGGAAGAGCTGTGGTAAGAGCTACGTTTAAGATTTCACGAGTTGGTACAGTGGCCGGCTGTTATGTCAGCAGCGGGTACGCGAGCAAAAATGCAAAGATGCGATTGATACGTGACAATATTGTACTCAAAGACAATCTGAGTATAGAATCTCTAAAGCATTTCAAGGACGACGTTCGCGAGGTCAAGACGGGTCTCGAATGTGGAATTAAGGTGGCGGGATTCGACGATATCAAAGTCGATGACGTCCTTGAGTTCTACGAAATCGTGAAAGTAGCCAGAACTCTTAGTTAATTGAATATTGACTATTGAAAAGGAAGTTCGAGATACGAGCTCCGAAACAATAGTAAATGGTCAGATGGTAACGCGAAGACAGGAAAAAGTAGCTCGCGTGGTAAAAGAAGTGGTTAGTGACGCCATCGCCCACCATCTTAGCGACCCACGTATTGAGGGGTTCGTGAGTGTCACAAGAGTTGATATGGTTGCTGATTTGCGTAGTGCCGATGTATATCTCAGCATTTTTGGCAAGGATGATGCCACACAGAACAAGACTTTCGCGGCAATCACGCACGCAAAGAGCCGAATACAATCACTATTAGCCGGTAAATTGCAGAGCAAATTCTGTCCCGTTTTGCGTTTTTACAGGGATGAGAAATTCAAAAAAACGCTGGAGACCATGAAACTGATAGACCAAGCCGCCAATGAGCTGAAGAAGGAAGAGCACGAGAAAGACTGGGACGGCGAGACGGCTGGACAGTGAGACGGTTGGACAGGCGGGTGGTGAAATGGTTCAACGCAGAATTGTTGCCGCCCCCGCGGCTCCCTGTAGAGGCCGATATGAAGGATAGTAAAGAGTATTCTAAAAAAATACAAAGGCTGTATCGCTCACTGAGTCGTAAATATCCGAAACCACAAAAAGTCATCCATGATGAACCAGCAGATGCACTCATCTATGCTATCATTGGCGCTGAACTAAGCGCGAAGGCGACACAATCCGCGATTAAGAAGTTTGCTGATTATTTCGTTGACTTGAACGATTTGCGGGTTTCGGAAGTAGAAGAAATTGTCGAAATATTGGGCAGCAATACACCAGTTACAAGTGATATAGCTTCAACAATCACCAGGGTCCTGAGGGCTATATTCAACGAATATCATAAAGTCAGCTTAGAGTCGCTGAAAAAAATAGGCAAACGTCCGGCCAAACAAGCTCTTGAGAAAATAGAAGGTACCAGCCCTTTCGTTGTCGATTATTGTATGCTCACATCTCTGCAGGGCCACGCTATACCGCTTACAAGAAAGATGATTGAATATCTCAGAAGCAAAGAACTGGTCCATCCTAACGCTGATGAGCAGGAGATAGAAGGCTTCTTAGCCAAGCAGATTCAAGCCAAGAATGCTTACGAGTTTTATGCTCTTTTGCGGTGCGAAAGCGAAGCACACAAGGGCAGAAAGAAGAAGAAAAAAACCAAGACTACTCGGCGAAAAGCTACGAAAGCAAAAACTAAAACCAAAAAGAAAACAAAACAAAGAAAAAAGTAAAAAGGAATACTCGAGGCTAACGAAAATAGTGAGCAGTTAATTGACCATTTGACTACCAGAGATTTGATATGTCAGAACAAATATTAAAATTAGGTATTCCCACAGGCAGTTTGCAAAAGGCAACAATAGAACTTTTCGGTAAAGCCGGGTTCCACATCGCCGATTCTGAAAGGAGTTATTTACCTCACATAGACGACGAGCAAATCGCTCTTGTTATGCTGCGAGCACAGGAGATGGGCAGATATGTGGCCGACGGCGTTCTCGATACCGGCATTACCGGCTACGACTGGATAATGGAGAACGACTGTAATGTGGTGGATGTCTGCGAACTGGCCTACAGCAAAGCCTCAAGCAATCCGGCCAGATGGGTGCTGGCTGTTCCTGATGAATCGCAGGTTAAAAGCGCGAAGGATTTGGCCGGTGGTATAATCGCAACCGAGCTGGTTAACGTAACAAGAAAATACTTCGCAGACAAGAATATCAACGTAAAGGTTGAATTCAGCTGGGGTTCTACGGAGGTAAAGGCCCGGCTGACCGATGCGATAGTCGAACTCACCGAGACCGGGGCGTCACTGCGGGCAAATAATCTGCGCATAATAGATACCGTGATAACGTCCACGACAAGACTTATCGCAAACAAGCAGGCCTGGGCCGATAAGTTCAAGCGCAAAAAAATAGAAAACATCTCCATACTTCTTAAAGCAGCAATCGAAGCCGGCAGCAAGGTCGGCTTGAAGATGAATATAAAGAAGGACAACTTAGACTCGATATTGAAGATACTGCCCGCCGAGAAAAGCCCGACTATTTCGAGTTTGGCCGATTCCGATTATGTGGCGATAGAAGTGATTATCGACGGCAAGGTCGAACGCTCCCTGGTTCCGGCTTTGAAGCGCGCGGGCGCCTCGGGCATAATCACTTATCCTCTTAACAAAGTTATACATTGATAATTGACTTCAGCCGCTCTTGCCCGATTATCTTCAGAGTTTTTGTGATCATCAATTGCTAACGGGATTAAGATACTTGAATTCGAAGAAGAAGCCGTTTGGCCTGCTGATTCCGTAAAAAGCAGATAAGCCAAAATACTTACGCACAGCATCAAACTCGGGCAAAAGACTAAAATTAAACAAATCAGAACCTGCCTGCGAAAACATCAATTGCAGAAAGACCGAGCCGGGGCTCGTCCCGACGCCCATCTCAATACCCGAATCCTTGGCCTTTACTTTTCTGCCGCTTCGCTTAAATCCGCGCAGGACGGGCCAGAAGAGTTCGCCGGAAGCCGCATTGTCTTGCAAATCGGCCAGCCCCACCACCGAAGGAATGGCTGATTTGGCCTTATTAAACCACTTCGCAGAACCCACCGATACGGTCCCGGTACTGCTCAACGCCCGAATGGCTTGTTCAACAACAGATTCACTCGCGAAAATCAGATGAGTGTCAGTAACAGCAAACGCCAATTTAGGCATTTTACGGGCACTTGGCCTGGCAGGGGCTTGCCCCCTTAGAAACCTGCACTGACGGTGCGGTTTCTGGTCCTCGCGGTTCATTTCTAACTGGGCTTGCATCGGTGTTCTCTCGCCCGGCCTATAAGGCGGTAGCATAGTCGGGGGGTCAACTAAATATAGTGTGTGGCCCAGAAGCTCGCGCCTGGCGTTAGGGTTGTTTGGAGCTATTACTCTGCTGTGCAGAAGCGCCAGAGATTTTTCAAGAGCACTGCGGTCGTTTACCGCCACAGCGATAAGTGATTCTGCTGGTGGCTGCGCACCGACATTGAAAGGCGGCTTGCCTGTGCTTTGGGCTGTTATAATTTGTGAGCCGAGATAGTCGATAATATCAGCTTTTAGTTGCAGCGGCGGTTCACCCTGTGGGCTCGGCGGCAAAAGCGGCATATACATCATCGCAGCAAATTGTGGTGAAAAACTGGTAAGGATATTGGCAAATTCACTAAAAGCGTTCTGGATATTCAAATTCAAAAATGATACCGAACATACCGAGGCAGAGATAAACTGCGGCGCCCTAAAAGTGGCCGATTCGACATCAAGCATCTTGCAAATACCCTTTTTCCTGCCTTCGATCTTCAGGAATGCTTTTGCGAAAGAAGTGTCCCCGCCCGTTGACGGCAGGCCCCCAGGGCCAATTGAACAACTGAAAGATGTAACATTATCAAGGCCCAGGTTAGCTACTAATGTTTTTATCATGCCGGTGGTATCCTCGGCAATCGTTGTTTTGATGATTTGTTTTATATTAACGTAGAAATCAATCCGGCCAGGGGCAGAGGGCCGCGTGGATTTTATGGTGGCGGCATAATCGGTGTCGTCGGCCAGTGTCGGGCTGCCGGCACCTTTGATATGTGCGATGACAAATTTGAGAACGTCCGGACTCATAGACTCTATGAGAGCATCGTCAATAAAGCAATAGCTTTCATCTGGGGAAGACTGCCCTGTTATCGTTGTGATAGTGACCCCGCGGTAGTCTTCGGTCTTGCGGTAGGCACCGTCTTCGATGTCCTTTTTGACCACTTTATCCACTGCTTCTTTGATTTTGGCTATCGTTTGGCCCCACTGGGTTATGAACAGAAACGGCGGCTCATCGGCATCCTTTGTTTCCGCTGTGGGCGGGTTAAGCACTATAGCGACGGCCACTCTGCCTTGAGGCAACGCTTCTGCATCAGTAACTACCCTGATAAATTCGTTATCCAGCTCACGTATCTTTTCGCGCCATTTGGTCTTAAAGTCATCGACAAAGTCCGTCATTGTCGGGTCTTTGTAGAGTTTATAAAAGTTAGTTTTTTCGAACCCCGTTCGGAATCGATCGAAATCGTCGATATCGACCAGCAGGATTGTTTCAGGAGGAAGAAGTCTGGCTGTTTCGGGCAGCGTTTCGGCAGGGACAGAAACAGGCGAGCATAAGAGCATAACAACACAAGAGCACAAGAACATTAGAAATGAGTTGATGCGTGTATGCGCAATTGTGTTTATGCGTTGGCTCATCGGCATCATTTTCACAGTATATTTCATTATAATAATGTGAAAATCTTTATCAGCGACCATTACCAAACCCATCGAACCGGCTGATGTTTTATTTATCAACTGCAGCAAGGCAAAACGGCGAATAGTCAATCATTTTCATTTGCCTTGTTTTTTTAGTGGAAATATTTCCGGTTCACCGAAACCTTTGGGAATTTTATACTCAAAGACCTTCTTATTTATTTTCTTATTGAGCTTTGGCTTGAGAAATTTTATCTCGTAAATATCCTCTTCGGTCGAGACGGCAACCACTTTCGCCGGTAGTCCCAATTCCTTGTCAATCCAAAAATCGATAGAGATATAATCATCTTTATAAACCGAATCCCGCTTAACCTTCAAATGCAGCTGGATAAAACTTTGCGGCTTGTCCTTTTTCTGTTCAACCAGCTTTATCTCAAACTGCTTCTTCAAATCATCTATTTTGGTAAAGCCGATTATCGGCAAATTCCTACCGGCCACATCAAAGGCATCCAACGGCTTGTTGGGCTCAGTCAATTCATAACGTTTAACCGCCTTGAGTTGATAATCGATATGGGTTAGCCAGATGCCATCGAAGATAAAGTGCTCGATGTATTTTTGCTCTTTTTCATCATCCTGTTTAAGTGTTTCAAAATTTATCCTCAGCTTCGATTGTTTGCCAAACTTTGCATAAGACAAAAGACCTTTCCTGAGCGCCTCTGATTCGAGTAACGGCTGAATGAATTTGTATTCAACCTGTCCCTGATAGGATTTAAGCTCTGTGGTTTTCTGCCTTAATTGTTCTAAGATTGTCTCTACTGAATTGGCTTCCGGGCATTTAGGTCGGCAGCTGGCCAAGCCTTCTGTGCAACAACAGGCCCAGCAAGCACTGAATGTCCATAACAAGATAATAGCTGCCTTGATAATAATCTTTTTACTCATTAATCTGCCTCGGCTTTTCTTTATACGCTAACCGCCAAACGCTATACTCTATTTTTTATTTTCAATAATTTCAAGTATGCCGCTGATGTTTTCGACACAAAAATCTGCGTGCTCGGTGAACTCGCCGGACCAGCTGTGATTGGTCAACAGTACTGCAACGGCACGTGCGGCTTTGGCACAGAGCAAATCGAA
>CAYGBH010000078.1:0-12764 GCA_964348055.1 uncultured Pirellulales bacterium | reverse complement strand
CGGCGGCGGTGGTTACGGCGGCGGTGGTTACGGCGGCGGTGGTTACGGCGGCGGTCTCGGTGGCTTCGGTGGCGGCGGTTACGGTGGCGGCGGCTATGGCGGCGGTCTCGGTGGCTTCGGTGGCGGCGGTCTCGGTGGCGGTGGCTACGGCGGCGGCTTGGGCGGTGGTCTCGGTGGCTACGGCGGTGGCTTGGGCGGCGGCTTGGGCGGTGGCTTGGGCGGCGGTCTCGGTGGCTACGGCGGTGGCTACGGCGGTGGCTTGGGCGGCGGCTTGGGCGGCGGCGGCTTGGGCGGTTATTTCCAGGCACAGAGTCTGGTACAGCTTATTCAGGAGACCATCGAGCCGGAAAGCTGGTTTGATCTCAGTGACACAGGTGAGGGAACCATAACGCCTTATCCAACTCAACAGCCGAAGAAGCTTGCTGTGCGGGCGACCCGTGAGGTTCATAGTGAAATTGAGAAACTATTGACAGAGCTGCGTAAGGCGCTCGGATATCAGGTTTCTATCGAGGCCAGATATCTGGTTGTGTCTGAGAATTTCCTCGAAGAAATCGGCCTGGATGTAGATTTCACGTTCGACCTTGGCGGTAAGTGGGGTCAGATAACCTTCGAACAAGATTCTGCTATTGCTACACAGGCACAGCCTACACAGGTTCCCTTGAGTTTGGGCGGTATCGGTGCAGCCGTAGGCATTACCGGAGGTTACGGTTCCATACTTGATGATTTACAGGTTTCATTCCTTCTGCGAGCGACTCAGGCTCATAGAGATGCAAAGGCTCTGACTGCTCCGATAATCACTGTTATGAGCGGAGAATCGGCGACCTTCAACATTACAAGAAGTGTGCCGATTGCATTGCCCCCTATTCAGCAACCGGGTGTTACTACAATAGGTGTGACCGGAGCGCAGGCTGGTACAGCTACGGGTGTAGGTGGCGGTTTGGTGCCCCGGGAAATATATATACCATCAGGCAGCTCGCTGAGTATTACCCCAATTATTACCCACGACAAAAAGAATGTATTGCTTAATATCATCACCAATCAGAATACGTTTCTTGGGATTAGAACAACTACGGTTGAAACGCCCGTTGTCGGTGGGATAGGAGGTACAGAAGTCCAGACCTATGATGTAGAGCTTCCTGAGACAGAGACATCGATGGTTATGACGCGTGTGAGCGTACCGGATAGTGGGACCTTACTATTAGGCGGCCAGAGAATAACTGAAGTGGTTGAAAAAGAGGCAGGCGTGCCGGTATTGAGCAAGATACCTATTGTTGGAAGACTGTTCAGTAACCGCAGCTCGGTAAAGGACCATAAGATATTACTGATACTGGTGAAACCGACGATCATTCTACAGGAGGAGCGCGAATCTGAGGCAATTGCCGCAATGGAAGGCGAAATTTAGACTTCTGGTGGTTATGGTTTTTTACGATTGTTCCCACATTTGTGGGGTCCCCAAAGGCGGCATTTTGTGTTTGGGGGTCCCCATTGCAAAACCCAATTTGTAACGTTTTGGCGTTTTGGGGGTATCTTAAAAGTATTGACGGTTTAAAGAGTAATAAAGGGTAATTTTAGAAACGGGAGAATGAAACGACAAATTCAGATTAGCTTGTTAGTTTTGTTGTCCGTAGCTGGTTTTGCGGGAGCAGTCGAGTTACCCGGATTTGGATTTTACGACTTATCGCAAGATGAGCTCGCAGCTTATAGGCAAGGCGAACTGATTGTACGTTTTGCTGATGTGGATGCAGGTACGCAGCTGTCGGATGATCTGGTTATACTTGGGCCGTGGAGGCGTCATGCAATAAAAAGTGCGATTTCAGGTCTTGTCGTTGCCGGGGCCGAAGTAGATAAAGAATACGACCACATTGTATCCGGTCTGGCTGTTGTAGAGCTGCCCGAGGGCATGAGCGTTTTGGATGCCCTTATCCAGTTCAACCGGTCGGCTAATGTTTTATACGCAGAGCCGAACTACAAGTACAGGTTGTTTGTCATTCCTGATGATCCGCTGTTCTACGAGTTGTGGGGGATGCACAACATAGGCCAAACCGATGGTACCGTCGATGCCGACATTGATGCACCTGAGGCCTGGGATATTCAGACCGGCGACCCTGAAATTATCGTAGCAGTGGCCGACACAGGCGTTGACTATACCCATCCCGACCTGGCGGCTAATATGTGGGTAAACACGGATGAGCAAAATGGCCAGCCCGATGTTGATGACGACGGCAATGGCTACGTAGACGATATTTATGGTTATGATTTTGCCGGGGCCTTCAAAGACGATCCGACTGACGGCGACGGCGATCCTTGTGACATGCACTTTCATGGTACCCACGTAGCAGGAACCATCGGTGCAGTCGGTAATAACGGTGAGGGCATTGTCGGCGTTTGCTGGAATGTCAGGATGATGGCCTTGAAAGTCTTCGCTGATGATCATGCTATTGTGCCCGATTTACTTGTTGCTGATGCAGTTGAGGCTGTTGGGTATGCTATCGACAATGGCGCCAAGATTATAAACGCCTCGTGGGGAGGGACAGACTATTCGCAATCTCTTTATGACGCTATCGCAAATGCCGGAGATGCAGGGCTGCTTTTAATAGCTGCGGCAGGTAACGATTATGGCAACGACAATGATGTTTATCCCATTTATCCTGCAAACTATGACCTGGATAACATCATTTCCGTGATGTCGACGGACCACAATGATGAGATGTCAGATTTCTCCAATTTTGGAGCCACTACGGTTGACGTTGGTGAGCCAGGCACAGGCATTGTCAGTACAACACCGACTTACGAAACTGCTTCAATGATGGTTTTTGACGTCCCTACGAATTACGCATCGGTGAGTGGGACATCAATGGCTACGCCGCATGTCGCAGGAGCTTGCGCACTGGTCTGGTCAAAATACCCATCACTGCCAAATCGAATTATAAAGATGGTTCTCTTGAAGACGGTTGACCCGGTATTGTCATCACCACGGCTTTGTCTCTCGGGTGGACGGATTAATTTGCAGAAGGCACTGACGTTAATCCCCACTGGAAGATCAGGCAAAGTTATAAATAGCATTGATCCAAGTAATCTTTACCGCTCTATCCAGGCAGCCATAGATGATGCCAATGATGGTGATGTGCTGATTGCTGAGGCTGACACTCTCTTTTATGAAACCTTCGACTTTAAGGGTAAGGCGATAACGCTTCGCAGCGGTGATATCACCCAGCCGGGCGACCCGACAATCAGTCCTGGAAACACATATATTTTGGGCTTGATGAGTGAAGGTTCTGTGGTAACATTCAGCAACGGTGAAGGCCCTGGTACTGTTTTGAAGGGTCTTAATATCGGCTGGGGTAGCGCAGATTACGGAGGCGGTATTAGATGTAACGGGGCATCGCCGACAATCACAGACTGTATTATAAAAGATAATTTTGCGGAATACTATGGTGGCGGAATTGACTGCTATGACAGTTCGCCGACGATCAAGAACTGCACCATCACCGGCAACCGAGCCTCTGGAAGCTCCGGTATCGGTGGTGGCATAAATTGCGAGCAGGCTTCTCCGGTAATTGCCAACTGTCTTATAAGCAACAATTTCGCATATAGCGTCGGAGGCGGGATAGCGTGCCATTACGCTTCCCCGAACATATTCAATTGTGTAATTGCGAACAATTCAGCACTTTATAAAAGCGGCGGAATTGACTTGGAGTACTCGTCGCCGACTATTACAAACTGCACTGTTGTTGTGGACCCCGGTGGAGCAAAAGACGGCGGCATCTTTGCTTATCGCGACTCTTTCCCCGTGATTACAAACTGCATCCTTTGGGGTAATGGCGATGACCTGTACAACTGTTCAGCTACATACTCCTGCATTGAGGATAATGATAGAGGCCTAGGCAACATTCATTTGGAGCCGACGTTTGTAACCGGGCCGCTTGGTGATTACTATTTGAGCCAAACTGCGGCAGGACAGTTTATCGACAGCACATGTGTGGATCTCGGTGACCCCGGTACGGACCCCGGTCTCCAGATACATACCTTCACAACGAGGACGGATGGTGTTCCCGACGAAAAGGTCGTTGACATGGGTGCTCACTACCTTAGCATTGACGATCCGGCTTGGGAGTACAAGGGGCAGCCGTACAAGCAGGTCCAGCTAATTATCGGTACAGAACCGAAGGTTGGCGGTAAGGTCGTTCCCGACCCCAACAAGCCTTTGTACTGGCAGTACGAGGTGGTGCGGCTCACAGCATACCCTGCGCCGGGTTACCGGTTCAAGACGTGGATCGGAACCGACGACGATTCCTCAACCGGGCTCAGCAACACAGTCACCATGATTGGTGACACCTATGTTGCGGCTGGGGCTGTATTTGAACAGATTCCTCTATATCAATTGCGTACCGAGGTTATCGGTGGTCGTGGAACAATCTCACCCCGCCACAGAAGAGGCGAGTCTTATCCCGAAGGCACGGTGGTAACACTTATCGCGATACCCGAGCAAGGCTACATTGTTGACCGATGGAGTGGAACCGATGATGATACATCCTGGTCCAACAGAAATACTGTGACAATAGATTCCGATGAGGATGTTACAGTCCTGTTCCGACAGCCAAAGAGTTTGTACGTGCCGGGACAATATCCGGACATCGGGGTAGCAATCAGGGCTGCCTACACCCACGGTGACAAGGTTGTTGTTGCCGCTGGCACCTACTCTGGTGGCCATGACTTTATGGGTAAGGCAATTACCGTCGCCAGCGAGCATCCCGATGACCCCTGCTCTGTTGCTGCTACAATTATAGAAAGTCCGGGCTTTCCTGCTTTTATCTTCCAAAGTGGCGAAGGCCCCGACTCTGTCGTTGATGGTTTCACTATTCAAGGCTTGGGTGACACCGGTTCCATTGACCCGCCCGCTATGGGCGGAATCGGTGAGAGCGGCGAGGGCGCCTTTGGCGGAGCAATCCGTTGCTTTAACGGAAGCAGCCCGACTCTGTCTCATCTGGTCATCAAGGACTGCGTCGCGCGAGGCCAGGATGGTGAGGACGCGACATTTATTTTTGATCTTCCTGATGACCCGGAGGATCCGCTGGATGGGCTGGACGGCGAGGATGCATTGGATGATCCACCTGAAATTGATCCTGAAGACCCCAGTACGTACGACCCGAACAATGCGGTTGACCCCTCAGATCCCAACGCGCCGATAGATGGTATGAATGGTGAGGATGGTGCCGACGGTCTGCCTGGCGAGCCTGGCATGGATGGGATGGAGGGTCAGCCCGGCTACGTCGGTGGCAATGGTGGAGTTGGCTATGGCGGCGCGATGTATTTCGATGCCAATAGTAGTCCGGTCATCCTGAATTGCACAATTATCAACTGCCAGGCTATCGGCGGCGACGGTGGTTTTGGCGGGTTAGGTCAGGATGGCCAGGACGGACAGGATGGGCAACCCGGCCAGCCCGGTCAGGATGGCCAGAATGGCCAAGATGGATTCAACGATGGAGCAGATGGGGTAGGTGGTAATGGTGGCGCTGGTGGTGACGGTGGACCAGGCGGTAATGGCGGAGCAGGAGGCCCCGGCGGAAAAGGTGGCGATGGTGGCGAAGCTTTGGGCGGTGCGGTATACTTCGGCCCTAATTGCCGTCCGACGATCTTGCACTGTACCATTCTGAACTCTAAGACTCGGCAAGGACTGGGCAACTACGGAGGGGATGGTGGCAACGGCGGCAACGGCGGCACAGGTGCAGACGCTGCCGATGGCGGCGGCGGCGGCGACCCAGATGGTGAAGACGGCGCTGATGGCGCAGACGGTCCCGGCGGCCGTGGCGGCGATGGCGGCATAGGCGGTGACATGGGTGTAAACGGCACAAGATCGTGGGCAGGTGCTATATTCTTCGGTGAAAACTGCGAAGTTAGTATGTCGGAAACCATAATAAGTGACAACGCAACGACAACGATTGTTCCGACTTATACTTATGGTGGTGGCGATGGTGGGGATGGTGGTATCGGCGGCGACGGCGCAGGCAATGCCTCGGGCGGCAACGGCGGCGATGGCGGTGGCGGCGGTGCAGGTGGCCCCCCACCGGTGCTTATTCCTGATGGAGTTGACGGCGCACCAGACGGGGAAGAGCCAAATGCACCAAATCAAGGCCCTGGCGATGGCGGTGCCGGCGGTGCCGGCGGTGCCGGCGGTGATGATGGCGCAGGTGGTTTAGGTGGTTTGATCAGTGTTAGTTCCACCACGAACTACGGAGGTGCTAATTACTACGAATTCGGATGCAAAGTAGAACTTACCGACTGCACGATAAGCGGCAACGCTTCAAGACAATATGACGACACCGGCCTGGACGGCGGCGGGGAATATTATGAAAGCGAGTGCGAGGCGATACTTAATCGCTGTGAATTCATGGGCAACTCGGCCGGCTTGAGTGGAAGTGGAGGGGGCCAGTACTTCAATGAGTTCTGCTCGGCGCAGATTATTGACTGCAACTATGTCGAGAACTCTTCCGGTGACAATGGTGGTGCATTATTCTGCTGGTACGATTGTTTACTGGACATCAAAGACAGCGACTTCATTGGCAATTCGGCTGTCGGATATTACAGCTCCGGAGGGGCAATATACGGTGGCGGAATGTGGGACTGGAACTTTGGAAAATGGCACAACGGCGGCACGATAACAGTCAACAACAGTTACTTTGCCACCAATCGAGCGGCATTCGGAGGTGGTCTGTACTGGCACGGTGAGAGCGCAGACGTATCGATTTACAACTCCATCATCAGTAGCAATAACGCCGAACAAGGTGGTGGTATGTACTGGAGCAGTGGGGCACCGGAGATTGCAGGCTGCAGCTTTTTGGGTAATAGGGCCCGAACACGCTGGTTCTTGCCCGACGACCTTATTTATCAAGAGTATTATTACTTTGGTTATGGACAGCCCCGCGGTGGTGGCGGTGGAATGTTCTGCTGGTCTTCTGATGCCAAAATTGAAAACTGTTTCATAACCGGCAATTCGTCTTCCGGCTCTGGCGGCGGTGTGTATTTCGGTGGAGACCCCTGCACACCAATACTTAAAAACTGTCTGGTTCGGAGAAACTCGGCTGTCCGGGATGGTGGCGGCATTGTCTCCTACTGGTTCACTGCGCCGATAATCTCCAACTGTACAATCGTCTACAATAGAGCGTATGACCCAGACGATGCCAAGCGCGGAACAGGAGGTGGACTATCGTGTTCCTATGAAAGTCAAACAACTCTTATCGACAGCATTCTTTGGGGTAACACTGGTACTAACGGCAACCAGATCGCGATTGGTAGCCGTCAGGAGCCGACCGCTCTGGACAGACCTGCTACACTTACAGTTTCATATTGCGACATAGAGGGTGGCCGGGGTCGGGCAGCTATCCATATTGAACCGGGACGCATCCTAAACTGGCTCGACGGTAACATTGATGCCGACCCGCTTTTTGTCGGATCGTACTACCTCAGCCAAATCGCAGCGGGGCAGGCAGCGGACAGCCCGTGCGTGGATGCTGGGAGTGATTCGGCGGTTGCTCTCGGCTTCGACGAATATACCACACGCTCCGATGGTGCCGGTGATGTTGGTGTAGTTGATATGGGTATTCATTCTGCCATCGGCGAGGGCCGCAGTCGCTTGACCGTGAGGGTCATCGGCGGCGAGCACGGCACAGTCAGGCCGCTTAGCGGGTCCTTCGACAGGTTCACTATAGTAAAGCTGTGGGCAACGGTGGACCCGGGCTATCAGGTCAGATGGGCAGGCACTGACAACGATAGCTCTGGTGCTCTTACAAATACCGTGACAATGGATTCGGACAAAAACGTTACCGTTGAATTCATAGCATCCGCCGGTAAGACCGTTACTGTGCCCGGTAACCACCCGACAATCCAGGAAGCGCTTAATAACGCCAAAGACGGTGATATAATTGTGGTTGATACGGGCACTTATTTCGGTGGATATTCAAATTACTCGCTTGAGGTGGATAAGTCCGTTACTATCACATCGAGAAATCCCGACGATCCCCGCTGCGTCTCGACGACGATTATTGATGGGTACAGAGGTACCAATGATTCGACCAATTATGGTGTCCTATTTACATCTAACACAAGTTCCAATACGGTTCTAAATGGCATTACAATACAGAACTGCGGTGGAGCTTTGGCTGACGGTGGTGATGGTGACAGGAATGAGGGTCATCCTGACGGTTATGACGGCACACCCGGCGAAGGTGCTGCAATATACATCGAAAATGGAGCCAGCCCCATTATCAAAAACTGTATAATAAGAGGTAATTTAATCGAGGGAGGCAATGGCGGAAATGGCGTGAATGCGTCCGACGGATTAAATGCAGGCCGGGGCGGCTGGGCCGGCTGGGCACACGGCGGCGCCATATATTGCGGCCCGGACAGCAGTCCCAAGTTCATAAACTGCACAATTGAGAACAACGTAGCCAGCGGCGGCAATGGCGGTAACGGCGGTAATTCCGATGGCGGCTCTGCTAACTATGGAGGAAACTGGAGCAGGTCTCAGGCGATTCATTATGACCCCTATACTTCTCTGTCCCAGTATGTACCCGGTGACCTTTGGGAAGTCTGGACATGGGACTTTGCATTTGACTACGGGGTTATTTTTAATGAACCCAACTTGGTCTCCTACTTTGGTGACTATCGATGGTACTCCGGATATGGAGGAGGCGCGTTCTGTGATATTGGAAGTAATGTTACTTTTGTAAGCTGTGAAATCATCGGCAATCGTACCGAGGGCGGGATGAGTGGAATTGGCGGTGCGCAAGACGGCAGGAATCTGGAGCCCCTGGTTTCCTATGAGATGCCCACTTTCGGAGCTGGGGTCTATTGTGCAGCTGAGTCTACGGTAACTTTCACAGATTGCATATTTGAGGATAATATTGCTTCCGGACTTCCGGAAGGCGTAACTGACCCTAATCATCGTCTCGACCCCTATGTCGGATATGGAGGTGGTGTATGTGCCGAGAACAGCGCTGCTGTTGTGTTTGTCGACTGCAACTTTGTTGACAATGAATCTGATTCCGGCGGTGGAATATATATCGATAGTACAGATACGATAATCATGGACTGCAGTGTTACGTCTAATACAGCACTTCGTGGTGGTGGCTTCCTTGGTGTTAATGGCTTAACCAATATAATGAGTAGTGAGATTGCCGATAACAGGGCGATTTTCGATGTCAACGACCCCAATGACCCCAATGAAGTAAGTTTCCCCGCCAATGGTGCCGGCTTGTATTGCTGGTTGGGAGGAATAAACATTCAGGATTGCAACGTCAGCGGCAATGTAGCCGATTATTCCGGGGGCGGCGTGTATATGCGCGATGTAAACAGTTCCTCAATTGTCAACAGTCTGATTCTAAATAACGGAGCCGGCAGAGACGGTGGCGGTGTCTCTGCCAACTGGTATACTAATTTGGATATCTCAAACTGCACGTTCGTTGGCAACGCTGCTGCGGGCAGCTTGGTTGAAACCGAAAGGACCGGATTCGGCGGCGGATTCTACTGCTCTTATAATAGCAACTCTATTGTTACCGATAGTATCTTCTGGAATAATTATGCTTTCATAGGAGGGAACGCAATTGCAGTTGGAACTGGTTTCAAGTTCGACCCAAGACCCACAACGCTTACAATTTCTCACAGTGACATCAAAGATGGACGGTCTGCTGTTTGGGTTGACGATGGTTCTGTGCTCAACTGGGGTGCCGGAAATATCGACAATGACCCATTGTTTACAATCGGGCCGCTTGGTGGTTACTATCTAAGTCGAGTTGACGCAGGTCAGGTGAACAACAGTCCTTGTGTCGATGCCGGCAGTGATTACGCAAGCCATGTTGGCCTGATAGGATACACAACGCGCACCGACGAAGTACCAGATATTGGTCGTCTCGATATGGGTTACCATCATCCGACGGGAGAACAATGCAGATTGTGCGATCTTGCACGGGATGGCATTATAAACTTCCGCGATTTCGCAAAACTTGCTAACAGATGGCTCGATGATGGTTGCTCAAAGGCAAATGCCTGGTGCCGGGGCGCTGATATTACATCAGATACACACGTTGACTTCAGAGACATACTTTTCTTAGCTGACTGCTGGCTCATTGAAGATACGACTGGTCCGGTTCCTGACCCGAGTGAGTGGGAAACAGAGCCTTATTTGACGTCAGGGACATCAATCAGCATGACCGCTGAGGCTGCCTTTGACGCCTGGGGCTGGGATGTTGAATATTACTTCGAATGCATTGATACCGGCAATTGCCACGACAGCGGCTGGCAGAAGAGCCGGACATATACAGACACAGGCCTTACTCAAGGTGTCGAATATGGTTATAGGGTAAAAACTCGGGATGCAATAGGCAACGAAAGCGGGTGGTCGCAAGTCCGCTACTCAGGCGTAGACAGTACGCCGCCGGCACCGGCTCCCGGCTGGTTGGTCGCGCCTTATGCGGTTACATCGAATTCGATTGCAATGGTAGCCACGACCGCCTACGATGACAGTGGCGTAGAGTATTATTTCGAAAGCGTATCCGGAAGAAATGGGCACGACAGCGGCTGGCAGGATGAGCCGAATTATACGGACGTTGACCTTGATCCAAACACTGAGTACTCCTATAGAGTCAGAGCCAGGGACAGATCGCTCAGTCAGAACGAAACCCCCTGGTCGGTCGTTGCTTGGGCCACCACTTTGGTGCCTCCGGATATTACTCCTCCAACGCCCAATCCTATGGAATGGGATACGGTTACGGACCCGAACGGCTTCGATGGGACACCTCGAGAAGTCTATGGCTATGGCGGCGGCGGCAGTTTTGATTACTGGGCTGAAATGAGGGCAGTGGTAGCCACAGACGCAAGTGGCGTTGTGGAGTATTTCTTCGAATGCATTGACGCGCCCGGGATCTGGCCTGGCGGCTTCAGCAGTGGCTGGCAAGTCAGCAATTTCTACCGCGTCCAGGTCGGCAGAAGGGGACAAGGGCTGCGATTCCGTGTCAGGGCGCGTGACCTGTACCACAACGAGACCGGCTGGTCGGTTATCGAGCGGGCCGACTAACAGCCGAGCAATTCCGCCGTTACGGCCGCAAACTTCCTGCTAATACCAGAGACTTTGCAATCTGGGAAGGAGTCGTTTCATTTGGCCTTTAGCGTCTGGTAGCCGTAGTGTGCCATCAGGTGGTCAAGTATCACCAGGGCTGTGTAGTTCTCAGCGACCGGCCATATGCGAGCCACAATCGTTGGGTCGCGCCTGGTGATGGCTGCCAGCTGCTTGTTCTCAAGAGTGTACTTGTCAATTGTCTTCTGTGGTTTGTCGATCGTTGGTGTAGGCTTGACTGTAAGTCTGACGATGATGGGTTGGCCGGTGGTAAGGCCACCTGTTATACCGCCGGCGTTGTTTGACTCGAAAATAACTTTGCCGTCTTCGGCGCGCATCTGGTCGTTATTTTCGAAGCCGGTCATATCTTTGACGGCAAAGCCGGCGCCGACCTCGACGCCTTTGACGGCGCCGATGCCGAGCATTTTGCCCAGTTCGCCGTCGAGTTTATAGAAAACCGGCTCGCCGAGCCCTGTTGGCGCGCCGGTTACAACCACTTCGACTACACCGCCGGCTGAGTCGCCTGTGGCGGCGATGCGGTTACAGGCATCGACCATCGCCTGAGCGGCTTTGATATCAGGACAATTCACTATCGGATGCACGCCATATTTGTCCTGAATTGCGGCGCCGGTGAGCTTTGGAGCCTTATCGCGGATAGTGTCAATTTCCTGTTCTATCTGGGCTAATATTTTGGTCTTTTCCAGAAATCTCATCTCCATATTTATCCGGCCTTTGACGTAGACCTCCTGGTAAAACGGGTCAAGGTCTTGCCGCATTGTTTTGTAATTGTTGGTGTAGTCAAAGGACCGGTCGGCATCGATGTCGGGGCATCGGACGCCGGCGATTTCTTTGACATAGGCGAATACTTCGATACCGCATTTTTTCAGGACTTTTTTGGCGACATATCCGGCGGCTACGATTGTGGAGGTGTAGCGTCCACTGAAAATGCCGGCGCCGATGGCATCATCGTCGGGGCCGTATTTTATGAACGAAGCATAGGATGCATGGCCCGGGCGGGGCGTGCGATTCGTGTCCTGGTATTGCTTGATATGCATGAAATGACGGTCGAGGTTGGGGATTAGAATCGTCAGCGGCGTACCGTTGGTGTGGTTCTTGTTTCCGGCGTTTTCGATGGTGTCGGCTGCGTTCAGGCCGGAATAGATGATTGGAAGGTCCGGCTCTTTTCGCGGGCTGCTCAATTCGTCGGCCCCCGGTTTTCTAAGAAGCAGGTCACCGTAAATCTCCTGCTCGGTTAGTAACATGCCGGGCGGAACGCCCTGGATGACGGATGTCAAGCCCTCCTGGTAAGAGCCGCCGGCAACCGTTACCTGAAACATGCGTCCAAGATGACAACCTAACATTTTTTTAATCTCCTGAAAATCTTATATTAAATTCGTATTATCCCTTTGCGCCTCTGAGAATAACCCGGTTGCCGTCGGTCCAGTTATCCCGGTACCAGGTGCACTGCTCGAAGTTGTCGTTGAGCGAGTTCATCTTATCGGCAAGCATCTTTCGGAACCGCGCGACAGTACCCTTGTACTTGGGCTTGTGTGCGAGGTTCGTCATCTGGTACGGGTCCGCCACATTATCAAACAGCTGTTCCGATTTGTCAAGGCGGTATTGGGCATAGGTGTATCGTTTATCTCTGAGGGCGCGC
>CAYGBH010000077.1:0-12794 GCA_964348055.1 uncultured Pirellulales bacterium | reverse complement strand
TAAGAGCGATGAATATATCCAAATCAGCGATGTTGAAAAAGCGGCAGAGTATTACGAGGACATCATTTTGAAGTTTCTGGGCTGATTATTAGGCCAAGGATTAACTGAGCGAAATTAGCCAAATAACCCTCAAAATTCATGAAATTATTAAGTTTTTACCGATAAATTCATTGACTTTTGGCGTTTAATCTGGTAAAATAGGTAAAATTTAGCGTATAGTTAATTGTCGTGGAGGATGCAGTGTCGAAACAAAACACGCAATGACTTGGGAAATTTGTGTATCTAAGTTGTGACGAGGTGCAATAATCTTTATGGAGCGAAAGGAGAAATGTCATGAAAACTAAGATTTTGATAGGTATTTTGGTCAGCTTCCTTGTAATTTCAGTTGTATCAGCAGCGTTCATCCCAGCAGATGAGAAGGGTAAGGAGAAGGGAAAAGGTCCAGAGAATGCACCAGTAATAGAAAGGATAGATGACCATTGCGTTTTAATGCCTTCTGGCTTGGAGAGGATTGTATTTGTACATTATGCAAGACCAGGAGGTAAGCCAGATAAGCCCGGCAAACCACCAAAAGAAGCAGAATGTAATGGGTTCTTAGGAGCAAAGTGGAAGGATTTGGGGGAAACTGGGCTAAATTATGTGGTAGATCCAGCTTATTCTGGCTTGACGGATGATTTGGTGGCCGATGCAGCATACTTAGGAGCAGAAGAGTGGGACTCATGGACCGGCGCAGAACTCTTTAATGATGGCTCCCCCACAGTTGTTAGTAATGGAAGTTTCGATACGGATGCTCCTGACGGCAGGAACGAATTAGTATTTGCGCAGTATGATGAACCCGGAGTGATTGCAGTCACTATTGTATGGGGATATTTTAGGGGGAGGCCAAGTGATAGAAGAATAATTGAGTTCGATATCCTTTTTGATACAGATTTCATTTGGGGAGATGCCGATCTCACTGAAACTACTGACCCAGAAGACCCAACAGCCGTGATGGATTTACAAAATATAGCCATTCATGAGCTTGGACACGGTGTCGGTCTGGACGATGTCTACGAGGACGCCTGTTCAGAAGTAACTATGTATGGATATTCCGACTACGAAGAGACCAAAAAGAGGACCCTTGCAGACCCAGATATTACAGGTATTCAGGAGCTATACGGCGGCCTCTAATGACTATCTAAGGCTGGCAAAACTGAAGATAGGCAGTAGCAAAATCCCCCGATTTTTCGGGGGATTTTTTTAAATAATCGCTGTAAGGCGGGAAATCAATGCTTATAATCGGACCTACTTAGCCGAGATTATAAACTGCACCGAAGCAAATGGAACGAAGATAATGACGATGCAGCAGGAGCACATCAGTAAGAGAGAAACCCGTTTAGGCCGGTGGCTGCCATTTTCCTTCTATTCGGCAAACTTCGTCCTGTGGATTGTTACCGGCGTCATGGCAGGAGCGTGGGCCCTGCTATGGCTGGCGGTCTTGCCGCTGCCGGCGCTGGGTCTCTATCTGCTGCGCACCCGAAAGGGATCTGAATAACGCCTAATTTCACCATAATGCTTATTATCGATGTTGTTTTTGCCTTGCCGGTGCTTGGTTTTATCTGGTGGCGATTTGGCGGGCCGGACACATTGGCCTTTATTATCGTCTCCGGCGGGTTTACAGCAATTATGGATTTTATCTCCTCTTTTGTTGTGAAGAACTACGAGTACCCCGGTCAGTCTCAACTCTGGGTTTTCACTTTTATTTTTTTCGGCTGGATAGGTATGTGTGGAAGCTGTCTGTTTTTAGCCGAGGGCATCCTGGCCCGACATGGTCAGGATATGCTCACCCAGCGGCGACTGTGGTGGCAGGTGCCTTTGATGACAGGCCTCATCGCTATAGTGCTGGACCTCTTTATAGACCCTGTTGCCGTCGCGGCCGGCTACTGGGTATGGTTTGTACAAGGCACGGTGTATTACGGCATTCCCCTGCTCAATTACGTTGGTTGGTTCGTGCTTATGTTCCTGGCGCCTCTGGCCTGGATTCTAATCGCCCGGCACCGCCATTGGAGCTATTGCCGAAAGGTCGGCGTGGCTCTCGGAGCACTAGTACCTCTAACCATCGCTTCTGTTGTATTGTCACTGATACTGAACGGTGCAATCGCCGCTTTGGAGTTACAATGAGCTAACAACCCAGTCACTATGCTTCGAGTGCTTAAAATAACGGTGCAATTTGTTGGTGACTATACCAGCAGGTGAAGTCTGTAAAGAAGTGGAAAGAGTATGAAAGAACATCAGTGGCCGAGATTAAGGCCTGCAAACAATAAGGATTGCGAGAAAATAACGAACCTGGTTTACGACGTCTTAAGTGAATACAACCTCAAGCCGGACCCGGAGGCTACGGATGTTGACATTAATGATATTGAGCATTCTTATTTTGAACGAGGCGGGACGTTCTATGTGCTTGAAGAAAAGGACGGCTCAATCATAGGGGCCTACGGGCTTTATCCGATTGATAGCCAGACGTGTGAGCTTCGTAAGATGTATTTACACAGCGCCCACAGAGGTAAAGGATTGGGCAAATTTCTGCTCGACAGCGCCCTATCGGAAGCAAGGCAACTGGGATTTAAGAGGATAATTCTGGAGACCGCTTCTGTCCTAAAGGAAGCAATCAGTCTATATAAAAGCTACGGCTTCGTAGAATACGAGCCGGAACATCTATCGAGCAGGTGCGACCAGGCATATCTGCTTGAACTAAAATAATCTCTAACAAGGCTTCGCACCGGTCTCGTATTAGTATCTCAGCGTGCTCATATAGCGGCGCACAGCCTGACGCAAATCCCGTCGTGCCGAATTGCCCTAAGGCCGCATTTTTAACGAACTTAACCATACTCTAAAAAATAGTCCACAATATGACAGGGCAAATTATTTGACTTCGGCAATTTCATCTGATAAGTTAGGCAAAATTTACGATGGAAGTCTGGAGTATATGGTGTATTGTCGTTGAGGATTTGGTATCGAAGCAAAACACAGAATGAAATGCAAAATTGTTTCGTTTAATTGCGCCGAGAAAATATCTTTATAAATCCAGGAAAGGAGCAATATTATGAAAACCAAAATTTTGATGGCTGTTGTGGTTAGCTTACTTGTGATTTTGGTTGTAACACCAGGAATTCCCGCAGGCAACAAGGGTCAGGGCAATGGAAGAAGCAATGCAAAGGCACCCGAGATAGAGAGCGGCATGTTCATTAACCGGCCGCTCTTATCCCCACCTTGGTATCCTTCAAGCGAGGAGACAAGACATTTCCGATTGTACAAAAGGATCCATTGGGCCAGTGATGACCTTCCCGTGGATTGTATGGTTTATACCTCAAATGCTCCTTCAGGTGCATTTGCAGCAGTCACACCAGCCTTCGCGGAATGGGATGACTCGACCGGAGCTGACATCTACGGTACTATTTCTGAGAATGACTCGGGGACTCCACCCGGTTTAGCCGGAGATGGAAGCAACACCGTTTGCTGGGGAACTATAGATGGTCCCGGCGGTATCGTAGCTATCACCTACTTCTCGTATTTGGTAGATAGTAGGGAACTGATAGAGTTCGACATCCTCTTCGATGACGAGGAGCCTTGGTCCACTACCGGAGTGAAAGATGAAGAAGCCTTTGATGTCCAGAATGTGATGACTCACGAATTAGGTCATACGCTCATCTTAGATGATCTTACTTCGCCCAAAACCGGCGCGCTGACGATGCATGCTTACACCTGGCTTGGCGACACGTGGAAGCAGACCTTAGGCTTGGGTGATATTCTGGGTATCCAGAAGATATACGGCGAGTAGGCTGTGCGAGCTACCCGCAATGATTAGAAAAGGGGCCTTGTCTACGGCCACTGTTGAATCCGCGCCGAGGTTACGGCGTCGGTAATCTAAAATTTGAACTGGTCCTTGAAGACGGTTTTGAAATCGTAAACATCGTTGAAATCGTCTATTGAATCGGTAGCCGCTGCGCTCATCCATTTGTTGCTTATCATCAGATAAACGATTTCGCCGAAATCGCGAGTGGTTTTGATGCCCCAGGTATTCAGGACCAGCATCCCCAATCTGCCCCATTTTTCAATAGCCAATTTCCTTAATCCCTCACAGAGTGTTTGGCCGCTGACGTGACTGGGCTCGGCAGCAATTTTTTTTGCGGTGTAGCCGAGTCCCTCATAGACGAATTTAATCGCCGGGGGGCTGAATCGGCCATCTTTTTTGGCAATTTGTTCGAAGTTCTTCTTCATTCTTGAAGACTAAAGCACTTTCTGTCCGGGTTTTGCTCCGGTATCGGCTGAGAGCATATAGATATCCTTTCCGCCGGTGCCGGCTGCCAAAATCATACCTTCGGACAGGCCGAACCTCATCTTTCTGGGTTTTAGATTGGCAAAATAGATTACGGTTTTGCCGGTCAGCTCCTCAGGCTTGTAGGCCGTGGCTATGGCGGCAAGAACAGTTTTTTCCGGCCCGCCTACGTCCAGGTCCAGCCGCAGCAGCTTGTCGGCACCTTCGACCGGTTCGGCCTTTATTACTTTGGCAATCCGCAAGTCAATTTTCCCAAAATCCTCGATCGTGCACTCGGGCTTGAACGGCTCGGCTGCCACCGTCGATTCGGTTACCCCTCGCTCACGCTCGGGGCTCTGGGCGGTTTGCTCTTTACTTTCTTCTATCATCGCATTTACCTGTTCTTCATTAGTTCTTTCAACCAATCGTTCAAAATCGTTTATCTTATGATTCTCGAGCACTTTTTCAACATCCGCAAAATGCAGCGCTTCTACATTAAGAAATCTTTCCACCTTTTCAGCGTATTTGGGCAGAACTGGTTTTAGATAAATCGTCAGTATGCGAACGGCATTTATCACGGCGGTTAAAGTCCCTCGCGTTTTTTCCAAATCCGTTTTTACAGTTGTCCACGGCTGATTCTGTTCGACATATCGGTTTGCCGCGTCGGCCAGGGCGGTAATTGTGCGAACGACAGCGGCATAGTTAAGATTTTCATAGTCCTCTATAATCCGGTCTTTTGCGGCGGTGAGTTTATTAATCAATCCTTTGCCTTGTTCATCTAATCGCCCAAGCTGCGAATCAAGTTTCTTTGTCAGCATCGGCCCGGAGCGAGAGGCAAGGTTCGCAAATTTGCCGACCAAATCGGAATTGATTTTATTTATGAAATCCTCGATTCTCAGGTCTATATCTTCGATACCATTTGTTAGCTTGCTTGCATAGTAGTAACGCAGGTATTCGGGGTCAAGGTGTTTTATGTAGGTGCTTGCTTTGATGAATGTTCCGCGGGATTTGCTCATTTTTTCGCCGTTCACTATCAAAAAGCCGTGCACAAAAAGCTTGTTAGCCGTTTTGAAGCCGGCCCCCATCAGCATCGCAGGCCAGAACAGCGCGTGAAAATACATAATGTCCTTGCCGATGAAGTGGTAGAGTTCGTATTCGGTGCTGTTCCAGATTTTGTCAAAATCCAGTCCCTTCCGGTCACAGTAGTTTTTCGCCGAGGCCATATACCCGATGGGTGCATCCAGCCAGACATAGAAAAACTTGTTTTGCTCTCCGGGGATTTTGAAGCCGAAGTAAGGCCCGTCTCTGGATATGTCCCAGTCCTTCAATCCTGCCTTGAACCATTCATCGAGCTTGTTCGTCACCGATTTCTGGGTATGTCCTGAGGCAATAAGGTCTTTGAGCTGTTGTTCATAATCAGCAAGCTTAAAAAAGTAGTGCTTGGACATCCGCAGAGTCGGTGTGTTCCCGCAGGTCGCGCATTGGGGGTTGATTAAATCAACGGGCTGGTAAGTTCCGCTGCATACCTCGCACGAGTCGCCGTATTGGTTCTCGGCTTTGCACCGTGGGCAGATGCCGCGAACGTATCTATCGGGCAGGGACATTTTACAATTTTCGCAGTAGGTCTGCTCGACGTCTCGTGTGACGATTGAGCCGGCCTCGTTTAAGCGAGTGAAGATAAGTTCGCTGAAATACTTGTTTTCAGGTGAGTGAGTCGAGTAAAAATTATCGTATTCAATATAAAAATCATCAAAATCCTTTTTGTGCTCTTTGTGCATTTGCTCGATTAGCTGCTCAGGACTTATGCCGGCCGCACGGGCGCTTATCATAATTGGCGTGCCGTGGGTGTCATCGGCCCAAAAGTAGAAACATTCGTTGCCGCACATCTTCTGGAAGCGCACCCAGATATCGGTCTGGAGATATTCTACTAAATGCCCTATATGTATCGGGCCGTTTGCATAAGGTAAAGCTGATGTTACAACAATTTTGCGAGGCATATTTATTCCTTGGCGAGCGGTGGCATCGCCGGCTTTTATTTTCGCAACAAATACTAACTACCTACCACCGGCCATCCGGCTACTTACTATTCTTCTTTGTGGACTCAGAAGGGCCGATTATCTCAATCTCATCTACGCTGACAGCAGCTTTTTCTCCACTTTCGTATTCGACCATAACAAGTTGCGTCAATATTTGAGTGTCTACCACTTTACCCTGGCCGTGTATGGTTTTTACCCTGGTATTCTTTTTTGGCAATCGCTTTTTGAGCTCGGTGTAAGTTTTGTCTTCGTATCGCAGGCAGCACTTTAATCTGCCGCAATAGCCGGAGATTTTGGCTGGGTCGAGGGTTGCCTTTTGCATTTTGGCCATTCGCATATTGACCGGCTTCAAAAGTTTAAGAAATCTTTGGCAGCAGCACTGTTGTCCGCAGCTTTCTACGTCGCCAAGCAGTTTGGCTTCATCACGTGAGCCGATTTGGTGCATTTCAATCCTTGTCTGGTATTCATGTGCGACCTTTTTTACCAGCTCTCGAAAATCCACTCGGCCGTCAGACATAAAGTAAAAGATGATACGTTCGCCGCCGAATATGTGTTCTGCATCGACTATTTTCATTGGCAGGTCTAATTCTTTGATGTACCGCCTGCAACATTCTATCTCTTCTTTTGTGATTTTCTTTAGGTGCCGTTCTTCGCTTATATCGGCGGCGGTTGCGTAACGGACGAATTTGCCGTCATGGCCGGGGGAGAAATCGATATCGCTGTTATCAAAATATTCTTTTATTCGGCTCTCGTGTAATTTTAGTTGCCCGCTCTTGTAGGAGGTGAGCTGGCCAACGAGGTGGCCCAATTCAAGGCCCTTGTTGGTTTTTATCACGACGCGGGTGGCCACTTTGGATATTTTTGTTTCGTGGTGCTCAAAAAAGCCGAGCGTATTCATCCGGCCGTAGCGGACCAGCATATATTTTTTACCTTTTGCTGGCCAGTGCTTTATGTCCAAGGTTTTTGACATTCAAGTTACCCAGATTGATACTAATGTTAAGCTGTATTACCGCTAAACTCTCATTGTATCAGAGTCGGCGAGATTTAACAATAGCTGTTCGAAAATAAGCTTTTCGTTGACGCCGGCCTCGATCCAACGAAGTATCTTATAGCAGTCGGAGATTTTTTCCGCTGACTGTTCGGTGTCGAAACGACCAGCCAGCTTTTTTATCTGCTCTTTCTGGTCGAAATTGATGGGCTCTTTTGCCGGCGTGACATTTAGCGTCACCGCATCGTGCAGGGCTGATATGATTATTTGGACAAGACTCTTTGCGGCTCTGCGGTTGATATCGGTTTTGCTGGTGGTCTTGTCAAGCTCGGCCCAGACAGCCGCAATTTTTTTACTTTCCTCCAGAAACCGTTGGGCCAGGTACAGGGCATCTGCAAATTGGTAGCTGACCAAAGAGCTTACCAGCTCTTTCTTGGTTTCGTAAAGGTCGGCGTCGGCCAGTTCGAGTTGTGCCCACCGGCAGGCGGTACCCAGACTGCCTTGAGCCAAACGTGCGAAGTATTGGGCCTGCTTTTCCTCGATGCCCATCTGACTCAATTTTTCGACTATTCTGGCTTCGTCTATAGGGCCGAACCTGATTATCTGAGACCTTGACTTGGTGGTAGGCAAAAGTTTTTCCAAACGGGTGCACAGCAGGATAATGCAGCAGTATACCGGCGGTTCCTCCAGGACTTTTAACAGACAGTTCTGTGAGGAGTCGTTTAGCTTTTCGGCTTCGCTAACGACAAAGACCTTTCTTTGTGAAAGAGTCGGCTTGGTTGATACCTTTGCAATCAGAAATTCTCGAATAACATCTATCGGCAAATCGACAGGTGTTTTTCTGCCTTTGTTATCTTTGGTGAATTCGACTAATTCCTTATAGATGGAATTGAAGTCCGGGTGCGAGCCGGCTTCGAAGAGCCGGCAGGATTGGCACCAGCCGCAACTGTCGGCAAAGTCATTTTCTATAACGGTGTTTTGGCACAGAAGCAGCTTGGCCCACGCGCCAGCGGCCTTGAATTTACCGATGCCTTCAATGCCGGCAAATATATATGCGTGCGTCCATTTGCCTGAGGCAAAGGCCCTTTGCAAAATGTCAATTGCCTTGTCCTGACAAAAAATCTCTTTGAGTGACATATAAAATTGGCCACAGATTACACAAATTTTAATTTTGCCGCAGATTTCACAGAGAAGAAAGTCAAAAATTAAAAATCAAAAAGCAAAATGACAAATAAAAATTCAAAAATGACGCAAAATGTCATTGCGAGGAGCGAAGCGACGAAGCAATCTCAATCATTCACGAGTAAGAGATTGTCACGCCCTAACTTTGTTCGGGCTCGCAATGACGTTGATATTCATTTTACATTTTGATATGCAATTTTAATATTTGCATTTTGATATTTGAATTTCTCTGTGTCCTCTGTGGCTAAAATTCTTTAACTACTTCTATTATCTTTTCATGAACTTTTTGGATGTCGCCGGTGGCATCTACTGCCAGAAAGTTTTCCTGTTCTTTGGCTAATTGTAAAAATCCCTCGCGTACCTTTTGGTGGTAACCGTCGCCCTTTTGCTCCATCCTGTCAAGCTCACGGGCGAGTCTCCGCGAGCCGGTTTTCAAATCGACGTCGAGAATGATAGTCAGGTCCGGCCAGACTCTTTCGAGACAATCTGCTGCGATTTTTATTACTTTATCCATTCCGAAGCCGCCGGCGTGGCCCTGATAGGCGCAGGTGCTCGATAGCCATCTATCGAGGACGACACATTTATTTTCTTCCAGCGCCGGTGCAATCTTTTCCGCCCAGAGCTGCGCTCTTGCCGCCATATAGAGCAATACCTCTGCCGGTGTGCTCATTGCAAGATGTTCGGGATTGAGCAGGATTTGCCTTATTTTTTCGCCGATAGCGGTATCGCCGGGGTCGCGAAAACTCTCGACTGCAACGCCCTGTTCCTGCAGCCATTTGACCAGGAATTTTGTTTGCGTAGTTTTCCCGCAGCCATCCGGCCCGTCAAGAACGATAAATTTGCCTGAAAACTTGTTTTCCAAAACAGATTTCACCTAATCTTCTCGTGGAGATCTAACCGGACCTTCCGAATTTATATCTTTCGCACTGTCATAATATACTAAATCAAGAGAGCCTACAAACCTTACTGCCATAACCGCCATCATTAAATTAATGAATTGCTGTAAAATAGACCGTCCAACAATTAAAAGAAATTGTGAAAGCGTTGCGGCAGATTTTAGATTAGGCATAAATACCCAAAGAATTGAAATACCCATTGAAATAAAAAACAATATTAATAATTCTCTGGCATACAGTAGTTTGTATTGCTTGAGCAGCTTGAAGCTCTCAAATAGTCGACAATCTAATACAACTATCAAAGGTAATGTTAACAATGAAAGCTTAATCAGTATTAGTGTAGCTATAGTGAAACATAATTGATAGGTGAAAGGAGCAACTTCAAATGTTTCTCGGAAACCTGTTTCTAACATCGTAACACGCTTTATAACTATAAAGGTCAGCCATGCCAAAATAAAGAGAAGGAGTACATAAATTAGACTGAATCCAACTGTCCGCCAAAAGAAGTGTTTACCTATTCGTAATAAAGCCAGAGGTGAGTGTCGTTTACGGTCTTCAAGGTAAACAGTTCGTTGAAAGCCAACCGTGAGTAATATAGCCACCACACTGATTACAAGAAGTAGTAACAAATAACCAAGACCAAGCGGTAACTCAGGCCTGGTTTGTTTGGTGGAGGCTATTATATGCAATTTGTTAACAAATAAAGACAAAACGAAAAGACCGATGATAAAAGTTACCTCCGGCCAGCGGGCTTTGAGGATTCGCAATGTTTCTTTGATTTCGGTCATTTGCATCTATCTCACAAGTCCAGATCCTTCGCTGAATTTATCCTTGAGCACAGCGAAGGGCTCAGGACGACCGTGGTCATCTTGCGAGCTGGAAGTTTTCTTCGCCGACTAATTGCTTCATCTTTCGGCAGAAGTCCAGGTCGGGATTGACGGACAGCTCTCTGTCGGCGGCTGTATAGACCCTGCCTTTGTCGGTATTTACAGCGACGTAAACAGGGCTTTTACCTCTGTGGTGCTGGCAGATGCTCTTTATCATAGCAACTTTTTCTTTAGTGACATCTTTGGCATCCAGCTTGATTCTGACTTTGGCAGCTAATTTTTCTCTGACCTGGTCCAGAGCTATCAACTCTATTGCTAAGATGTTGGGGCTTTCTCTTCTGAAATCGAGTTTTCCCTTTACAAAAACGACCTTGTCCTGCACCAACGAACTGCTGAACCTGTTGAGCACATCCGGGAACATTACCACATCGACCTGCCCCTGCAAATCCTCAAGGTTGAAGACAGCCATCCTGGAGCCGGCGTTTCGGCCGGTCTTTGTCAGGTTATATCTTATCTTTGTTATCATTCCGCCGATTACGATTTGCCGGTCCCGGTCAGCCTCGGATAATTGTGAGCTGTTGTGTGTGGAGTAGATGTTTATTGTCTCGGCGTGATGGCTGAGCGGATTGCTGGTTACATAGAAGCCGAGCACCTGTTTCTCGTAAGCTAACATCTGCAGCTCAGGCCAGGGTGCAACGTTAGGCAGGCGATGATGGTCTTTTGAATAATCGGCATCCGGCGTCTGGGCGAAGAAACTCATTTGCCCCTTTTGTTTGTCGGCCTGGAGGTTTGCGCCGTTTTCCATTGCCCTTTCGAGCCCGGCCATCATTTGCGCACGGTTTCCGCCGAGCCTGTCGAAGGCACCGGCCTTGATAAGGGCTTCGAGCACCTGTTTATTGGCGGCTCTTAAATCGACATTTTCACAGAAATGAAACAGACTCTGGAACCTGCCGACCTCTTGGCGGGCAGCAATGATTTGCTCAACCGCCTTTTCGCCCACGCCTTTGACAGCAGCCAGGCCGAAACGTATCACGCCTTTTTTCTTCCGGCTGTCTTCCTGCTGCTCGTAGAGCGGCGTAAAATCTACACCGCTTTCGTTGATATCCGGCGCGAGGACTTCGATTCCCATCTCGGCGCATTCGGCGATATAATCGACGACCTTGTCGGTGTTGTCCATTTCGTAAGTCAAAAGTGCAGCCATATATTCGACCGGCCAATGTGCCTTCATATAGCCGGTCTGATATGCGATGAAGGCGTAGCGGGTTGAATGGCTTTTGTTGAAGCCATAGCCGGCGAATCGCTCGATGAGTTCGAAAATCTGCTGGGCCTGTTGCTTGGTTAGGCCTTTATTAGCACAGCCGTCTGTAAATCTTTCCCGCTCCTTGGCGATGGTCCTGGCTTTCTTTTTGCTTATTGCCTTGATAAGGCCGTAGGCCTCTCGCAGCGGTATATCGCCGAGGCGGTTACAAATCCGCATCACCTGTTCCTGGTAGGTCATAATCCCGTAAGTTTCTTCGAGGATTTCCGTCATAATCGGGTGCGGCAGCTTCCATTTTGCGCCGTGCTTTCGGTCAATGTAATCCGGAATTAGTATCATCGGGCCCGGGCGATAGAGGGCGTTGGCGGCTATCAGGTCTTCTATCCGGTCGGGCCTCATTTTCATCAGCAGGTTCTGCATACCGCCGGACTCAAACTGGAAGACCCCTTTTGTTTTGCCGGCCGAGAATAGCTCAAAAACCTTCGGGTCGGTAACGTCGAGTTTTTCCAGGTCGATGTCTTTTCCGTGAAGTTCCTTGACCCACTGACGTGCCCCTTCCAGTACGCTGAGAGTCTTGAGGCCCAAGAAGTCCATCTTCAGCAGGCCGACTTTTTCGACCATCGGCCCTTCGAACTGGGTTACGACATCGTCGGAGCCGGATGCTTTATACAGCGGCACGAAATTGGTCAACGGCTCATCGGCAATAACTACGCCGGCGGCGTGGACCGATGCGTGGCGGGCAAGACCTTCGAGCTTTTTGCCGATGTCGATTACCTTTCTTGTCAGTTCGTTTTGTTCGTAAGCGCGTTTCAGCTCCGGCTCGGTCTTCAACGCCTTATCGAGCGTCATATCGAGCGAGAACGGGACAAGCTTGGCCAATCTGTCGGCCTCGCCCAGCGGCACGCCGAGCACCCTGCAGATGTCACGGATAACCGCCCGCGCCTTCATTGTTCCGAAAGTTATTATCTGTGCGACATGGCCGTATTTCTGGCGGACATAGTCGATGATTTTTGCCCGGTGGGCCTGACAGATATCGATATCAATATCAGGCATTTCGTTGCGCTGCGGGTCCATAAATCGCTCGAAGAGCAAATCGTATCGAATGGGGTCGACATCGCACAGTCCCAGGCAGTATCCAACCAGTGTGCCTACGCCGCTGCCTCTGGCGCCTATGGGGATATTGTTTTCGTATGCGTACTTGCAAAAATCCCAGACGATAAGAAAATAGCTGGCGAAGCCTTTCGATTCGATTACGTCCAGTTCCCTGTCGAGTCTTTCTTTTATCTGGTCGGTGATTTCACCGTATCGCTGCT